>NZ_JBNJOH010000002.1:0-193255 GCF_050113735.1 Vibrio sp. TRT 2004
AGCGCTGGACTAAACAAAGGCCCCCTTTTAGGGGGCTCACACAAAGCCACCTTCTTTAGAAGGTGGTAATTTACTTTACAGTGATGACAGCAAGTTGCTAAACGTTGCTCTCTGAAGCCTGCAAAGCTTTCTCTTCATAGTCTGACGCCCAGTCTCGAAGCGTCTGCCAAATACGACCCAATGTCTCGTGCCAATAACGTTCGGTTTGCTCGAGGTAGACCGCTTTTGGCGCATATTTGGCCCAGAACTCGGTTACATTCTCATGCGCTAAGTAGTTCGTTGGAGCGGCATAAGGTTTTAAACCTGCTGAGTGGAACTCATTCAGTGCGCGCGTCATATGGCTTGCTGAAGTCACCACAACCAGCTTTTTGTTTGTCACAAAAGCTGCTGCTTGTCGCGCTTCTTCCCACGTATCTTTTGCTGTTTCAAGCAAAATGATGTCGGACTTAGACACACCAAGTGCGAGCGCGACTTTGGCCATCATTCGTGCATTGCTCACTTCTGAACCTGCGGCGTAACCAGATAAGATCAGCTTGGCGCCTGGGTAGATGCGTAAAATTCGAATACCTTCTGTGAGGCGCATCAAACCAGAACGGCTTAACTCAGATGTTGGTGGTATTTTATCGTCGACAACGTGGCCGCTGCCCAAAACCATCACATAATCGATGGGCTCATCGACTGGGAAAAACGCCGAATATTGGCGCTCTAGTGGCATCAATAGACGAGATGAAACGGGTTGGAAGGCGATCAGGAAAATGCCAATAAAAGAGAATAGAACAACAAAGCAACCTGTCTTCTGCTTTCGAGTAAACATGATCAACATTAGCCCGAATAGGCCAATGATGAGCAGGGCCGGCAAGGGCATTAGCAAAGAAGACACAACTTTTTTCAGCTCAAACATACGAAATAGTCCGAAAAAACATCAATTGATTATATTTTAAGAGAAAGCCTCTTTATTCCTGCTTTTCTTGTGACAGAATAGCAGCACGATTAGACATGATAACTCAAGCTGCTGTGACTGAAGACCGCAATTTCGACGATATTGCCCACAAATTTGCAAAAAATATTTACGGTTCTGACAAAGGCGAGATTCGTCAAGTCATTGTTTGGGAAGATCTTCAACAGATACTTCATGCCGTGGATGGGGCGAAACAACCACTGAATGTGCTGGATGCAGGGGGCGGCTTGGCACAAATGTCACAAAAGCTTGCTAAACTCGGACATCACGTCACGTTATGTGATCTATCTTCTGAAATGCTGCAATTAGCAGAGCAGGATATTGCAAATAATGAACTGCTTGCGCAGTATCGCTTCATTCATTCGCCAGTCCAATCGATTGATCAACATCTCGACACTCAAGTAGATATCGTTTTGTTTCATGCAGTCATGGAGTGGTTGGCAGACCCGAAACCGGCATTAGAAAAAGTGCTTGAGCAGGTGAGAGCAGGTGGTATGGCTTCCATCATGTTTTATAACCACCATGGGCTGGTCTACAAGAATGTTGTATGTGGCAATATTCCCCATGTTCTTGACGGGATGCCGCATCGTAAGCGTTTTAAATTACAACCGCAAAAAGGCTTAAAACCCGAAGAGGTATATCAGTGGATAGAAGACGCTGGTTTTTCAATTTGCGGTAAATCTGGTATTCGTTGTTTTAGTGACTACATAGGCAATATGGAGTATATGGGCGACTACCAGTATGAAGATGTGTTGGCACTAGAAAGACAATTGTGCAGACAAGAGCCATACCTCTCGTTAGGCCGATACATACATGTATGGGCGAAAAAGAAAGATAAGCAGGACTAACAATGAGTGAGATGACTCTAAATGCTGCAGAGCAGCCGATCGACGAGTTGGTCGGCTGGGTAAAACAGCACGATTTCTCATTGAATCTGACCACAGAGCGCTTGGCATTTTTGATCGCTATTGCTGTGCTCAGTAACGAAAGGTTCGATGAAGAGTTAGGTGAAGGTGAACTGCATGATGCGTTTACCATAGTGACTCGATTATTCGAAGAAACAGGGGATGCATCTGCGTTCCGTGCAAACAACGCCATTAATGAGATGGTGAAACAGAGACTAATCAGCCGCTTTACCAGTGAAATTAACGACGGAGCAAGTATTTACCGTTTATCGCCTCTCGCGATCGGTATTACCGACTATTACGTTCGCCACAGAGAATTTTCTAAGCTTAAATTATCTATCCAATTATCTATGGTTGCAGATGAAATGGCGAAAGCGATTGAGTCTGCACGTCAGGGTGGAACACCTGAGCATTGGCGCAAGAATGTTTACGGAGTCTTAAAATACTCGGTGGGAGAGATTTTTGACCAAATCGACTTGAACCAACGTGTGATGGATGAGCAGCAACAGTCGGTCAAACTTCAAATTGCGGAGCTACTGAACAAAGATTGGCGAGATGCGATAAACAACTGTGAGTCGCTGCTGTCTGAAACGTCCAACACGCTTAGAGAGTTGCAAGATACGCTCCAAGCGGCGGGTGATGAACTGCAAACTCAGATTCTTGATATTCAAGAGCTGGTGTACGGTGATGATGAACTCGAATTTATTGCCGAAACACTGTTCGCACTGCAAATGAAACTTGACCGCATCACAAGCTGGGGTCAACAAGCGATTGACCTTTGGATTGGCTATGACCGCCACGTCCACAAGTTTATCCGTACCGCGATTGATATGGATAAGAACCGAGCGTTTAGTTCGCGTTTACGTCAATCGATAAAAGATTATTTCGATATGCCTTGGTATCTGACTTATGCAGATGCTGAGCGTCTAACTGACCTTCGTGATGAAGCTCTAGTACTTCGCGATGATGAAGTCACAGGCCAAGTGCCGCTAGAGGTAGAATACGAAGAGTTCCAACAGGTCAATGATGAGTTGGCAGAACGCATTGGCAATATGCTCCGAGTTCATAAAGAACAGGGTACCGCCATTGATCTTGGTATCGTGCTACGCGATTACCTAGCTCAGCATCCGCAGACTCATCATTTTGATTTAGCACGAATTGTTATCGACCAAGCAGTACGCCTTGGCTATTCCGAGTCAGATTATCAGGCAATTCAGCCAGACTGGCAGGCGATAAACGATTTTGGTGCAAAGGTACAAGCAAATGTCATCGACCGATACTAATGAATACATGCCAGATAATCTGGTAAAAGCAATTTCGAACCCTCTGTTCCCAGCGCTTGATAGCATGCTGCGAGCAGGGCGTCACATTTCCAGCGAAGATCTCGATAACCACGCACTGTTGTCAGACTTCGAAGTTGAGCTGAGCTCTTTTTATCAGCGTTACAACACAGAGCTAGTTAAAGCACCTGAAGGCTTTTTCTATCTTCGTCCACGTTCAACCTCTTTGATTGGCCGCAGTGTTCTTTCCGAACTGGATATGCTGGTGGGCAAGGTGTTGTGTTTCTTATATCTAAGCCCTGAGCGCTTAGCTCATGAAGGTATCTTTACCAACCAAGAGTTGTATGAAGAGCTGCTTGCTCTTGCTGATGAATCTAAGCTAATGAAGCTTGTGACCAACCGAGCGACAGGTTCAGACTTAGACAAAGAGAAACTGTTCGAAAAAGTACGTACGTCTCTACGTCGACTACGCCGTTTAGGCATGATCATCAATATTGGTGAAACGGGCAAATTCAGTATCAGTGAATCGGTATTCCGCTTCGGGGCAGATGTACGCATCGGCGACGATATGCGTGAAGCACAACTGCGTCTTATCCGCGATGGTGAAGCGGTTGTCCATACCAAAGAACCAAGTCAGGGTAGCCTCCTTGAGCGAAATAACGATGACAATGATGATCAAGCCGAAGAGCAAATGTTAGAAGAGGGTGAAGCATGATTGAACGCGGTAAATATCAATCGCTAACCATGGTCAACTGGAACGGCTTTTTTGCGCGTACATTTGATATCGATGGTCTAGTAACAACGCTTTCTGGCGGTAACGGTGCAGGTAAGTCTACGACCATGGCGGCCTTCATCACGGCACTGATCCCAGACCAAACCTTACTTCACTTCCGTAATACCACAGAGGCGGGCAGCAATCAGTCATCTCGTGATAAAGGTCTTTACGGTAAGCTGCAAGCGGGTGCCTGTTACGCTGCGCTTGACGTGGTTAACTCACGAAATCAACGCTTACTGTTTGCCGTCAAGCTACAGCAAGTGGCTGGCCGTGATAAGAAAGTCGACATCAAGCCATTTGTTGTTCAGGGTTTACCAAGCCATGTTAAACCTACCGATATTTTAATTGAGAGCGTGTCGGCAACTCAGGCACGTGTTCGTCAGATTAACGAAGTAAAGGAAGCGGTCGGACAATTCGAGGGTGTGCAGTTTAAAGCGTTTCCTTCCATCGTTGACTACCACTCGCAAATGTTCGAGTTTGGCGTTATTCCGAAGAAACTACGTAACTCCAGTGATCGCTCTAAGTTCTACCGCTTAATCGAAGCGTCACTGTACGGCGGTATTTCAAGTGCGATTACTCGCTCACTGCGAGACTACTTGCTACCGCAAAATGGCGGCGTGAAGAAAGCGTTCCAAGATATGGAATCAGCGTTGCGTGAAAACCGTATGACGCTTGAAGCGATCAAAACCACTCAAGCCGACCGTGACCTGTTCAAACACCTTATCACTGAGTCAACCAACTACGTGGCAGCAGACTACATGCGCCATGCAAATGACCGACGCAACAAGCTAGAGCAGACTCTATCTTTACGTAGTGAGTTGTTTGGTTCACGTTCAACGCTAATCGAGCACAACAATCTACTTAACAGAGTGCAAGAAGAGCTTGAGCTGCTGGTTGAGTCTGAATCTGCTTTAGAGCAAGACTACCAAGCGGCGTCCGACCATCTGCAATTAGTGCAAAATGCTTTGCGTCAGCAAGAAAAGATTGAGCGCTACCAAGAAGATCTCGAAGAGCTCAACGAGCGTCTTGAAGAGCAGTTGATGGTGGTTGAAGAAGCGCAAGAGCGTGTCGCGATGGCCGAAGAGCAAGCGTCTGTTTCTGAAGAAGAAGTGGATAGCTTGAAGAGTCAGTTAGCCGACTACCAGCAAGCGCTGGACATTCAGCAAACCCGTGCGCTGCAATATCAGCAAGCGGTTGAGGCGCTAGATAAAGCAAAACAACTATTGGGTAACGAAGGCTTAACTGCTGAATCGGCGCAAGTGCTTGTTTCTGAGTTGAAAGCGCAAGAAGCCCAAAGTACGACAGAGTTGCTCGCAACTAAGCATAAATTGGATATCTCATCAGCTGCTGCTGAACAGTTTGAATCCGCTCTCAAGCTGGTTGCAAGTATTGTCGGACATGTAGAGCGTAAAGAGGCTTCAACGGCCGCGAAAGCCGCGATTGAACAGAGTCGTGAAGCACAGCGCATCGCTCAAAATGAACAGCAATGGCGAGCACAGCATCGTGATGTGGAACGTCGTTTACATAAGCAACGCCAAACTCAGGAACTGGTCACTGAATATCAAAAACAGCATCAAGTAGAACTGACCGATGAAGCGACGTTTGAGATCGAGCGTGAACGTCACGCTCAACAGATCGAATCTCTAGAGATATCTCAAGAAGAGTTGCGTGAGCAACGCAGTGAGCAGCGCCGTCTAGAGCAAGATGCATCCGCTGAAATTAACAGGCATGAAGCCATTGCTCCAACTTGGATTGCTGCAAATGATGCCCTCGAATCACTTCAAGAGCAAAGCGGTGTAGAACTGTATGACAGTCAGGCTGTCATGAGCCATATGCAAGTTGTTCTAGAGCAAGAAAAACAACAGTCTATCGCCAAAGATAAACTGGCTGAACGTCGTAGCAAGCTTGAAGATGAAATTGAACGACTCGCGTCTCCTGGTGGTTCTAACGATCCGCGCCTGAAAGGCTTAGCCGATACCCTAGGTGGGGTTCTGCTGTCCGAGATTTATGACGATATCACCATTGACGATGCGCCGTATTTCAGTGCGATGTACGGCCCAGCTCGCCATGCGATTGTTGTATCAGACTTGTCTGGTATCGAAGAGAAGCTGGTTGAATTAGATGACTGCCCTGAAGACCTCTATATCATTGAAGGTGACATCGATGCATTTGATGACAGCTCATTTGATGCAGAAGAGCTTGAAGGTGCGGTATGCGTGAGAATGAACAATCGTCAGATGCGTTATTCGCGTTTGCCAGAAATTCCTTTGTTCGGTCGTGCCGCTCGTGAGCAACGTTTGGAACTGCTGCGCAATGAGCGCGAAGAGGTCGTAGAACAGCATGCTAAAGCGGCATTTGATTCGCAAAAACTCCAACGTCTGTACCAAGCATTCAACAACTTTGTGGCTAAACACATTCAGGTTGCGTTTGAACCAGACCCAGAGCAAGCATTGATCGTAGTACGTGAAAAACGCGGCCAATTAACACGAGCTTTGGCAGATCTAGATGCCAAAGAGCAGCAGCAACGTAGTCAGTTATTGGCAAGCAAGCAAGCGATATCCGCTCTGGATAAGATTGCGCCCAATATGGCTCTTATTGAGGATCAGGCACTACTTGCTCAGTTTGAAGAACTGGAGCAAAACATTGCCCAACTGACAGACGCCAAAGCGTATATTGCTCGTCATGGTAAGGCGATTGCTGAGTTAGAAAAAATTGCTTCAGCGTTGGAAGCTGACCCTGAGCAGTTTGATGCTTTGGAAGCGGAATACCACGCGGCTGACCAAAAACTTCAACAGCTGAAAACCCAGATTTTTGCTGTGGCAGATTTGGTCGAGCGTCGTCATTACTTCGCTTACTCAGACTCAGTCGATTTGTTGAATCAAAGTAGCGAATTGAGCGAGCAGCTCAAATCGAAACTGGTCGAAGCGGAACGTATGCGCACGCGTTCACGCGAGGAGTTTAAACAGGCTCAAGGCCAGATGAACCAATACAACCAGGTGCTAGCCTCACTCAAAAGTTCGCATCAGGCGAAGCTTGAGACGGTTCAAGAGTTCAAACAAGAGTTACAAGAATACGGTGTCACGGCTGACGAAGGTGCTGCTGAACGCGCTATGCGTCGTCGCGATGAACTGCAAGAGCGTTTGCATACTTCACGTTCTCGTAAGAGTGAATACGAGCGCACTATCACTGCGACAGAACTTGAAATGAAAGCGCTGGCAAAACGTCTCAAGAAAGTACAGAAAGATTACGTTGATCTGCGTACATTTGTCGTTGCAGCGAAAGCAGGTTGGTGTTCAGTACTTCGCCTAGCACGTGAGAATGATGTGGAACGTCGCCTTCACAAGCGTGAACTGGCTTACATGTCCGCAGATGAACTGCGTTCTATGTCGGATAAATCGTTGGGCGCATTGCGTCTTGCGGTCGCTGACAATGATGATCTGCGTGATGCGCTGCGTCTTTCTGAAGACAATGCACGTCCAGAACGCAAAGTCTTGTTTTATATTGCCGTATACCAGCATCTTCGTGAGCGTATTCGTCAGGACATTATTCATACTGATGATCCTGTTGAAGCTATCGAAGAGATGGAAGTGGAACTTGCGCGTCTAACCGAAGAACTGACACAACGTGAAAACCGTTTGGCAATCAGCTCGGATTCTGTTGCGAGCATCATTAAGAAGACGATTCAGCGTGAGCAAAACCGTATTCGTATGCTTAACCAAGGTCTGTCCAACATCTCATTTGGTCAGGTCAAGGGCGTCCGACTCAACGTTAAGATCCGTGAAAGCCATGAAATATTGCTTAACGGCTTGTCTACAGGACAAGAACAGCACAAAGATCTCTTCGAATCCACGCGTTACACGTTCTCTGAAGCGATGGCGAAGTTGTTCCAACGTGTTAATCCACATATCGACATGGGACAGCGTTCTCCTCAGGTTCTGGGTGAAGAGTTACTGGACTACCGTAACTATCTGGAATTAAGTGTGGAAGTTAACCGTGGTGCAGATGGCTGGCTTCAAGCCGAGTCAGGGGCGCTATCGACAGGTGAAGCAATTGGTACCGGTCAATCGATTCTATTGATGGTTGTACAGAGTTGGGAAGAAGAGTCTCGACGTCTACGTAGCAAGGACATTGTACCTTGTCGTCTATTGTTCCTTGATGAAGCAGCACGTCTTGATGCTAAGTCTATCTCAACTCTGTTCGAGTTGTGTGACCGTCTCGATATGCAGTTACTTATCGCTGCACCAGAGAATATCAGCCCAGAGAAAGGGACGACTTACAAACTGGTGCGTAAGGTATTTAAAGACCACGAGCATGTTCATGTCGTTGGCTTACGTGGCTTTGGACAAACCAAGAAAGCCAAGAGTGAAGCCCAGCAACTGGTCGAAGAGTTATAAGAGACAAAAAAGCCCGCGAAAGCGGGCTTTTTTTGTCGTTAAAACAGAGCTATCTAGGAATCTCTTTGGCGAAGATACCGAACTGACGCGCGGCATAAGCGACGCGTTCGGCTGGCTTCGGATACTCAGCGGGTGAACCAAGACTCTCGATATGATGAAGGCGAGGCAATAAGCCAGCGCCGTTAGCGATTTGAATAGCAAGTCCAGGACGAGCATTCAGTTCTAGCACCATTGGACCTTCCTCTTTATCAAGCACCATGTCGGTACCCATATAGCCGAGCCCAGTCATTTCCCATGCACTTGAAGCAAGGATCAGTAGCCGTTCCCAATGAGGTACTTGAAGGGTCGCTAACTCCATGCCGGTGTCTGGATGGTGGGTAACAGGTTGGTCAAACTGTACAGCTCGGACAGCACGGCCTGTCGCGATATCAATGCCCACACCAACGGCACCTTGGTGCAAGTTTGCTTTACCGTCAGAGGCGGCAGTAGAGCAGCGCATCATCGCCATTACCGGATAACCTTTGAAGACGATGATGCGCACATCAGGTACGCCTTCGTAGCTGAAACCTTCGAAACAGTCATCAAACTTAATCAAATTCTCCACAACAGCAACATCGTTTTTGCCGCCTAAGGAGAAGAGCCCCGCCAATGCGTTACTGATATGACGCTCTACATCTTCTTGATTAATGGTGGAACCCGAAGGTTTGGTGTAAACACCATCTTTATGTGACGTGATAACCAAAATACCTTTACCACCACTACCTTGGGCTGGTTTGATCACAAAGCCAGGCCAGTTCTTGACCATTTCATGAATGGTTTTAACTTCAGCCTGATTGCGAATCACACCAATCAGTTTTGGTACCGTAGCGCCGGCCGCTTCAGCAATGATTTTGGTTTTGAGCTTGTCGTCAACCAGCGGATACTTTGAACGGTCATTGTATCGGCCAATGTAGCTGTGGTTGCGCTTGTTCATGCCCATAATGCCTTTGTGGCGGAGCTTGAACGGCGATGTATATTTCGAAAACATCACTTACTCCTCCGCTAGCGGTTTAAAGCGACGGAGTTCAGTTAAGCGGTAACCTGTGTAAGTACCTAGCAGCAAGATAGCCGCTAACACGATCAACTGTAGACCGATAAAGTTAAAGGTCAGGTGCTGAATGAATGGGTTCGTCATCGCGAGATAAACCAGCACAGCAGTGAGCAGTGAGCCACCGCCTTGCAGCACGACTTCCTTCGCGCCTTCTTCTTCCCAGAGAATGGACATACGTTCAATCGTCCAAGAAAGAATAATCATAGGGAAGAAAGTAATCGATAAGCCTTCGGTTAAACCAATCTTAAATGCGACAACGGTAAACACAGAGATGATCATAATTACCGTGATGATCACCGCCGATATCCTCGCGACTAACAGTAAGTTGAGCTTCGATAGATAACTTCGAATGATAAGGCCCGTACCGACGATCAGCAAGAAGCCAACAATACCCGTAACGAGTTGAGTCTGAACAAAGGCGACGGCAATCAACACCGGCATAAATGTACCTGAGGTTTTCAGACCGATAATCACACGCAAGAACACAACGATCAGAGCGCCGATCGGGATCAGCATAATGGTTTTAAACATCGCTTGTTCTTCAAGAGGCAAGCTGTGAATCGAGAAGTTTAATAGACCATCTGCGAGTACTTTATCTTTGGTTGCTTGTGATGGCGTAATATCCTGCGCGATCATAGAGAAGTGAACCTGACTGTTTTGACCGCCCACTAAATCAAGTAGTGACACATTAGACTCATCCCAGACCAGAATGTTGTCAGAAATGGCAGGGTTAGCGTTGTTTGGATTAAACAGTACCCATTGATTTCCGTTCCATACCTGATTCATGTTCTGGATAGTTTGTCGACGACGGCCATCTTCAAGCTCGATAACGCCAACGACTTTACTTGGTACTTTGGCGTAAGCAAGGATTTTTGCCACTGCGTCTACTTTGCTCATGCGGTTCAGCAGTAGTGAAGCATTTTGGCTCTCTGAATCGTTGATTGATTTGATCAACTCGCGAGTGAAGGTAATGTCGTCAGCAGAGCGTTGATTCGCACGTTCAATCAACGCAAGAACGGCAGCCTCTGCGGGGCCATCAAAGGTCGGTTGAGTCATTTCGTTGGTGGGTGGCGTTGATTCGACCTTAGCTTGGGGGTCAACCAAAAACTGAGCTTTATAGTAGATGGTTTGTGGTCCTGTGGCCTGACGTACTGACCACTCGGCGCGGCGTCCTGATTCAGTTTCTACGTATGAAAGACCGTAACCAGGAGAAGAAGATGATTCATCAATTAAGGTGAAGCCTGTCTGAGTATGAGGTGCAGCTAATGAGGCTTTGACAGGCTTGGATTGACCACTAAATTCAATGCGAGCCTCGATGTCCCAGACCTGACGTGCTTCGCCTGGTGTCCAAGGAACACCATAATTCTGGTGGCGGAAGATGCTCAATGCAATACCAGCAACAATTAATAGGGCAACTGATATATAAAAAGGGATTTTTGAAGTCATAAGCTTACGCTACCTTGTTATTTTTCTTGGTTTTCCGTATGGATGTATTTTTTACTTACATCAACGACAGCTATATCACGGATGAATTCGCGTCCTAGTAGTACAGGATGACTCATCTGAGAACGATCCGCCAAGGTAAATTGCGCTTTTTCATGGATTTTTCCGAGTTTAACCCACAATTCAATCACCGCTCGTCTTTCGACTTCTTCATTGGTTGATTGGCGAATTTTTACGAAACGAAGAATAGGCGCTTCGATCCAGTTAGATTCATCAAGCGTTTTCTCTCCATCTGAAAGATGGAAGCGCACCCAATTCTTACCATTGCGCTCGAACTCTTCAATATCGATAGCGTTGAGTGATGATGTCGCAGCTCCGGTATCAACACGCGCGTCAAAAGATTGCTTGATTGAATCAATGGTGACTTTTTCTACTTCGCCGAGCACGATGCCATGAGTCGGTGTTGGTTGGGCAGGAGCTGGGGTAGTGAGGACGACTGGCGCCGCAGTTTTACGGACTTCATTCATCGCTTCAGTTCTGAAATCGGACAACTGCTGTTCAAGTAAGTTGACCTGATCCTCAAGACTCTCGATGTAATCAGACTGGTTGCTCAATTGCAAAGCTAGGTTTTCGTATTGAGTGGTGAGATTTGTTTCTGAAGCCTGAATGGCTGCAAGTGTTTCTTGGTGGAGCTGTTCGCTGTTTGTCAGCGTACAACCAGAGACTAGCATTATGGCCATTAAAGGGGTCAATCTTGTCAACATTGAGAAACCTGAACGTAAATAGAATTATTAATTAAATAAGAAGTTTAGCGTATATATTTTATCGCAAACAAGCAGCAATTGGATTGATGCTCTCAAAATTTGAGGAAGGGATGATCATACGCAAAAAATAAGGATGCTGAGCATCCTTATTATTGTATTGGCTATTGGATACGAGAGAAACGTTTTCAAGTCGAACTTGGGTTAACTCTCTGTCAATATTTATGGTTTTTTAGCCACCAGAATCGCGCGTCTTGGTGCTGGGTGACCTTCGACGGTTTTCGATGGGTCATTCGGGTCTAAGTAATCAGGCAGAGAGTTGTGAGTCATCCACTCCGTGGTACGTTGCTCTCCAACGCTTGTGACATTTTCATCGACAATACGCACATCGACAAAGCCCACTTGTTCCAACCAAACCTTGAGTGCTTTTGCTGACGGGAAGAAATAGACGTTACGCATCTGAGCGTAGCGATCAACAGGAACAAGTACAGAAGTCTCATCACCCTCGATAACCAATGTCTCTAACACCAGTTCTCCACCAGAGACCAGTTGGTCTTTCAATTGGATAAGATGATCCAGTGGAGAGCGGCGATGATAGAGCACACCCATGCTAAACACAGTGTCGAACGCTTCCAGTTTAGGAAGTTGTTCTATACCTAGAGGTAGCAGATGCGCACGCTGATCGTCACCCATCAGTTTACGTATCGCTTCAAACTGAATCAGAAACAGGTGAGAAGGGTCGATACCGACAGTGAGCCGAGCGCCTTCACCCAGCATGCGCCACATGTGGTAACCGTTACCACAACCGACATCAAGCACACTTCTGTTTTTCAGTGGTGAAATGTGTGGCAGTACGCGATCCCATTTCCAGTCACTGCGCCACTCGGTGTCAATATGAATGCCGTGAACATGGTACGGGCCTTTACGCCACGGATGGAATGTGCGCAACAGGCTTTCAAGCTTGTTCAACTCGCCTTGATGAAAAGGCGTGTCATTGGCAAGAGTGACAGAGTTTTTTAGATCGACTTGGTCAGGCGAGCCTTGTGGGATCTTGTTCAATGCTTTGACCCAGCGACCAAAGTCACCATGTTCCGCATTTTGCCAGTCGGTTAGCTGCTGAGGGAGTACGTTTAACCAAGGTTGAAGGCGTGTATCTTGAGCAATCAACTGGTAGAAATTAGCAAAATTAAACATAGTCTTATCACTGATATTAAATTAAAAATTTGACACAAAATGAGTGAGTCGAAAAATTTCTCGCTATTTAATCGCGAACATAGAGCCAAAGTTAAAGCATTGGAACCAGACATCGTAGCTAGTGAAGCCAATCGCTTTAAAACGCGCTTTGTGCTCTTGCTTAGAGTCAGGACGCATTACGTTTTCGATGGCACTTCTCTTTTGGCTGATCTCAAGTTCGCTGTAGCCATTGGCCCGTTTAAAATCATGGTGGAGATCAATCAGAAGCTCATTGGATACTTGGTCTTCAAACACGTACTTCTCAGACAGAATTAAAATCCCACCTGGACGTAAACCAGCGTAGATCTTTTCAAGTAAGGCATATCTGTCTTCAGGAGACAAAAATTGCAGGGTAAAGTTAAGTACCACAACAGAGGCATTTTCAATCTCAATATTGCGGATGTCCGCTTCAACGACTTCCACTGGCGTGTCACTTCGATACGCGTTTACGTGTAGCTTACAGCGTTCTACCATCGCAGATGAGTTATCTACGGCGATGATTTTACAGCCTTCTTGATTGATGTGACGGCGCATCGAGAGCGTTGCAGCACCGAGTGAACAACCTAGGTCGTAGATGGTTGAATGCGGCTTGACGAAGCGTTCCGCCAGCATACCAATCGCTGAGATGATATTGCTGTAACCAGGTACTGAGCGTTGAATCATGTCTGGGAACACTTCGGCGACACGTTCATCAAAGGTGAAATCCCCAATTTTATCGATTGGAGCCGAAAAAATAGTATCTGGATTGCTCTTAGGGTTCATACTCGGTTCTCACTAGATGTCGGCTTGGTCGCCAACATGGTCTACAGCTATTAAAAAGGCGCGTATTTTATGAGAAATAAACGCCTGTGTCATGTTTTGTGGTGATTCTCTTTAGAACATCTGAAGCTGTGATACGCCATCGTCTGCTGGAAATGGTGATAAGTCAGGCAAAAGGGTCTGTTGCTGCAAACTCTTATACAAGGTTGCAGCCAGCTCCGGTGCGATAAGGTTATCCGACGTGTGAATAAACAAATATGGCTGTTTTCCCTGCGCTATCCATTGAGGCAGTTTAGCTAACCATGGCTGAAAAAAGGCGAGATTCTTCTCTTCTTGTGGGTGGCCAATAAAACGCACCATCGGCTGACTTGCCGTGGCGATGGCATGGACAGGCACTTTGGGTTTTTTCTGTTGGGCGTCAAGCAAGGACTCGTAGTGGGGGTGTGTTGGCTCAAGTGGTTCAGAGAACACAGGGCGGCTGTCCATGATAATGCGATCGTAATTGTTTTCGATCAGCCACTGATTCAAGGCAATTTCCGCTTCGCCTTTAGCAAAAAAAGCCGGATGGCGCACTTCAACACCGATAGGAAAGTTGGGTGGAAATAGGGCACAAAATTTCTTCAATATATCGAGATGCTCGGGTGAAAACGCAGCGGGAAGCTGGATCGTCCATTGACCAATCCGATCATGCAGCGGTTGCATGATGTGCATGAACTCTTTCAACTGACTTTGGCTGCCTCGCAGCATTTGTTGATGAGTAATAGCTTGGGGTAGCTTGAAGGTGAAACGAAACTCGTCGTGAGTGGCTGCTTTCCAATTATTGACAGTGCTTAATGTCGGGGTTGCATAGAAGGTGGTATTCCCCTCCACGGTATGAAAGACGCGCGCATATTTTTCTAGCCTTTCAGAGGGTTTAGTCCCTTTTCCATAAAAGCTTTGCTGCCAATTGTTGTGAGACCACATGGTCAGCCCGAGTCTGACGGGTAAACGGTCCATATTTTGTACTTAACACCCATGATTTGATTAGAAGAATAGAGCTTTGCCGAACCACCCATTATGGGGCTATAATCAGCGCCAATTATCTTACATTGATGCTGTTTTACGCCTTTATTGCTTTAAAAAGCATCAATAGATGATAAATCGCAATAAATTGTATGCTGGGTAGTCGATCTCTACCAACTTTCAGCGTATAAATGGAACTTTGCTCTATCGGTAAAGTTAACACCGATAGATAGTAATCAACAAATTTAAAGAGATTGGGAAATTCATTATGCGTACCCATTACTGTGGTCACCTGAACAAGTCCCTTGCAGGACAAACTGTAGAACTTTGCGGCTGGGTTAACCGTCGTCGTGATCTAGGCGGTCTTATTTTCATTGATATGCGAGATCGTGAAGGCGTAGTTCAGGTTGTTGTCGATCCAGATATGGCAGACGCGTATGAAATCGCAAACACTCTACGTAATGAGTTCTGTATCAAACTAACTGGTGAAGTACGAGTACGTCCTGAAAGCCAAGTGAACAAAGACATGGCTACGGGTGAAGTGGAAATTATCGCCAAAGGTCTAGAAATCATTAACCGCAGTGATGTTCTACCACTGGACTTCAATCAGAAGAACTCAGAAGAGCAACGCTTAAAATACCGTTACCTGGATCTTCGCCGTCCAGAAATGAGTGACCGCATCAAACTACGCGCAAAAGCGTCAAGCTTTGTCCGTCGTTTCCTAGATGACAACGGTTTCTTAGATATCGAAACGCCAGTTCTGACGAAAGCGACCCCTGAAGGCGCTCGTGACTACTTGGTACCAAGCCGCGTTCATAAAGGTAGCTTCTACGCATTACCACAGTCTCCACAGCTATTTAAACAGCTGCTAATGATGTCGGGCTTTGACCGTTACTACCAAATCGTTAAGTGTTTCCGTGATGAAGACTTGCGTGCAGACCGTCAGCCTGAATTCACTCAGATCGATATTGAAACGTCATTTATGTCGGCTGATGAAGTTCGCGCGACAACTGAGAAAATGATCCGTGAAATGTGGCAAGAGCTGCTTAACGTTGATCTCGGTGAATTCCCAGTAATGCCGTTTAGCGAAGCTATCCGTCGTTTTGGTTCTGATAAGCCAGATCTACGTAACCCACTAGAGCTTGTAGACATCGCTGACCTAGTGAAAGACGTTGAGTTCAAAGTATTCTCAGCGCCTGCTAACGACGAAAAAGGCCGCGTTGCTGTTATTCGTGTACCAGGTGGCGCGTCACTAACACGTAAGCAAATTGATGCTTACGGCGAGTTCGTTGGTATTTACGGTGCAAAAGGTCTAGCTTGGATGAAGGTTAACGACCGTGCAGCAGGCATTGAGGGTATTCAGTCTCCAGTGGCTAAGTTCCTAAGCGAAGAGGTGATCAACGGCATTCTAGATCGTACGCAAGCTGAAACTGGCGATATCATCCTGTTTGGCGCAGACAAAGCAAACATCGTTGCTGAAGCAATGGGTGCTCTACGTCTGAAACTAGGTAAAGATCTAGAGCTAACCAATGAATCTGCATGGGCGCCGCTATGGGTTGTTGATTTCCCAATGTTTGAAGAAGACGACGAAGGCAACTTGCATGCAATGCACCACCCATTCACATCACCTCTAGGTGTTAACGCGGAAGAGCTAAAAGCGAACCCAGCAGCTGCGAACTCTAACGCATACGACATGGTGCTAAATGGCTATGAAGTGGGCGGTGGTTCAGTACGTATCCACAACGCAGAAATGCAAGCAGCAGTATTTGACATTCTAGGTATCGATGCACAAGAGCAGCAGCTTAAGTTTGGCTTCCTATTAGACGCACTTAAGTTCGGTACGCCTCCACACGCAGGTTTAGCCTTCGGTCTTGACCGTCTAGTTATGCTGCTATGCGGTACTGAGAACATCCGTGATGTTATTGCGTTTCCGAAAACAACAGCGGCTTCATGTCTACTGACCGATGCTCCAAGCCTAGCGAATCCGGCGGCGCTTGAAGAGTTGGCTATCGCTGTAACAGCAGCAAAAGAAAAAGACGCGGAATAATTTTCGAGTCACATCAATCTATTTGCAGCCGCTTGGAAACAAGCGGCTTTTTTACATTCAAAGCATGAATATTACGCGTCTTTGTGTTAAAAATACGTAACACTTTTGGGTAATAGATACAGATATGAACGATCACCTGATTCAATGCGACGCAACCTACCAACTTAGGCGCAAAGTCTTAGTTGGTATGTGTGTTGTTTTAGGCGGGACATCATTGTTATTCGGCTTAGCCAATGTTTTCTATTTTGGAAAAAACGCGACGTTGTTGGGTATTATAGAGCTTGTTTATTTTGTCGTCTCTTTTACCATGCTTCAGCATGTAAGAAAATCGACTCAGCCGAATTGGTTTCTTGGATTCCATTGTGTTGTTCTAACCTTTTTAATCAGTTATGGAACATACGTTAGCCGAACAGAGAGCACGGTTTATTTGTGGGCGGTGGTGTTGCCAACCGTATTCTATCTCGCGTTAGGGATCAGGATTGGATTTATTTGTAGTCTTATTTTTCTCTGCTTAGAGGTCACAGTTCTCTATTATTCGCTCGGTGAGCAGTTGATGACTTATTTTGCGACATATTTGAATCTCGTCATGGCATACATATTTGTCTGGGCGATTTCTCACGTCTATGAAGATAGTCGCGTGCGAGGGGTTGAACAACTTAATTCTTTGGCACATCAAGATGCGCTAACGGGTGCACAAAACCGTTTAGCTTTAGTCACGACGTTCAAACAAAACCCACTATCGCTCAATGGCTGTTATCTGTTTGCATTAGATTTGGATGATTTCAAGGCGATCAATGACAACTATGGTCATGCTGGTGGAGATGAGGTGTTAAAAGAGGTCGTCAGGCGTTTAGATAAAGTCGTCACTCGCCAACAAATTTATCGAATGGGAGGCGAGGAGTTTGTCGTCCTTCTCGAACCCAAACGAGTGGCCGACGTTGGATTGCCTCAATTGATTGAGCAGTTACAAAGCAGTGTCATGGAAAGTCCAATAATTTTCGACTCACGGAACATTCATGTCACTTTCAGCGCGGGAGTTGAGCAATTCACCCTTAATGAAGGTCTAGACAAGACGTTGTCTAAAGCAGACAACGGCCTGTACTTAGCCAAAAAAGCAGGAAAGAAGTGCTCCTTTTTTCAAGGAAAAGCGGTCGCTTAACTCGATTGCTGCTGTGCAATTAGAGCGTTATTTCTTTCCATTCCCCAGGTTGTAAATCACCCAGCGTGATCTCTCCGATAGAGTGACGGATTAATCGTAAAGTTGGAAAACCTATGTTAGCTGTCATGCGACGAACTTGACGATTGCGGCCTTCAACAATGGTGATTGCTAGCCAAGTTGTTGGAATATTTGCGCGGAAGCGAACGGGTGGGGTGCGTGGCCACACGTTCGGTTCAGGCATAATCTCAACGCCAGCAGGCAGTGTCATTCCATCTTTCAGTTCAACCCCTTTACGCAGCTTGTCCAAATCATCTTCGGAAGGTGCGCCATCGACTTGTACCCAATAGGTCTTAGGTGATTTAGAGCTAGGCTGAGTAAGTTTGGCTTGTAGAATGCCATCGTTCGTCAATAGCAGTAAACCTTCGCTGTCTCGATCGAGTCTGCCTGCGGCATAAACACCTTTCACAGGAATAAAGTCTGCCAAAGTCTTTCGTCCGTCACCATCCGTAAACTGGCTTAAAGTGTCAAACGGTTTATTAAACACGATGACCTTTCGATCTTGCAGCGAGATTTTTGGCTTATTTGACGGAGAGGCTTTACGAGCATTGGAAGAAGGTTTGTTGGTTCCACCATTTGAGTTTTTGTGTTTAAAACCAGAGCGTTGCTTTCTCGATGTCGCAGAGGATGAGTCACGGCGAGTGCGTGATGACATGTTAACTACCTTGCAAAAATGTAAATAAAGTGTGTTGTAAAGTTTCTTCAGCGGCTTAGATGAGCTATCATTTGCGCGCCCGAAAACAGGATTGTTGAACAAGATAATAGACTATTATCATGTTTTTGTTTAATTATAACTAACCGCACTCAAGTCACTCGCTGTGAAGCGACCAAAACAAAAAGAGACGGACAAAACGCGACAAGTGAGGGGATGAATAATCAACTTGTTGCCGGCCATTTACACAAAGCTACTCATCCGATGGCTTTGCTAGAACAAATAGGGAAATTTCATGCCTACAGAAAAACCTACAATTATTTACACCATTACTGATGAAGCACCTGCGCTAGCGACATATTCACTTCTTCCAATTATTCAGTCGTTTACTGCTTCTTCAGGTATCAACGTTGATACACGTGATATCTCTCTAGCTGGGCGTATTATTGCTAACTTCCCAGAGCACTTAACTGAAGAACAACGCATTGGTGATGCACTGACTGAACTTGGTGAGTTGGCTAAAACACCAGAAGCAAACATCATTAAACTACCTAATATCTCAGCTTCTATCCCTCAGTTGAAAGCCGCGATTAAAGAGCTTCAAGAAAAAGGTTACAACCTACCTAACTACCCTGAAGAACCAAGTACGTACGAAGAAGAAGCGATCAAAGCAACGTACGACAAAATTAAAGGTAGTGCGGTAAACCCAGTTTTGCGCGAAGGTAACTCTGACCGTCGTGCTCCTCTATCTGTAAAGAACTATGCGAAGAAGAACCCACATTCAATGGGTGCATGGTCTAAAGATTCGAAGTCACACGTTTCTAGCATGGCAGACAACGACTTTTTCGGTAGTGAAAAATCTCATACCGTTTCAGGTGAGACAAAAGTTGCCATTGAGTTTGTTGATGCAGCGGGTTCAGTAAAACAGCTTAAAGCACCTTTTGCTCTGCAAGATAAAGAGATTATCGATTGCTCAGTAATGAACAAGAAAGCCCTAGTGGAGTTCTTTGAAGCGCAAATCGAAGAAGCAAAACAGCAAGACGTATTATTGTCTCTGCACATGAAAGCGACAATGATGAAAGTCTCTGACCCAGTAATTTTTGGTCATGCTGTTAAAGTGTACTACAAAGACGTATTTGCGAAATACGGCGACCTATTCGATAAGCTTAGCGTTGACGTAAACAACGGTCTGGGTGATGTGTACGCTAAGATTCAAGCGCTTCCTGCGGCACAGAAAGAAGAGATTGAAGCGGCTCTACAGGCTGTTTACGAAACTCAACCGCCTTTGGCGATGGTTGACTCAGATCGCGGCATCACAAACCTACATGTTCCAAGTGACATCATTGTTGATGCTTCTATGCCAGCAATGTTGCGTTCGTCGGGTCAAATGTGGGGACCAGACGGCAAGCAGAAAGACACTAAAGCGATGATCCCAGATCGTTGCTATGCAGGCATCTATCAGGCTGTGATTGATTTCTGTAAAGAGAACGGTGCATTCGATCCAACGACAATGGGCAGCGTACCAAACGTTGGTCTAATGGCTCAGAAAGCCGAAGAGTACGGTTCTCATGATAAGACCTTTATCCTAGATGCAGCGGGCACAGTGCGTATCGTTGATGCATCCGGTGCAGTGCTACTGGAGCAATCAGTAGAAGAAGGCGATATCTTCCGTATGTGTCAGGTTAAAGACGCACCAATCCAAGATTGGGTCAAGCTTGCAGTCACTCGTGCACGTGCAACGGGTGCGCCAGCGGTCTTCTGGTTAGACGAAAACCGCGCTCATGACGCTCAGCTGATTGAGAAAGTAAACCAGTACTTGCCTCAACACGATATTGAAGGTCTAGAGATCAAGATCCTTGCTCCATTAGAAGCTTGTCAGTTCTCTTTAGAGCGTATCAAGCAAGGTCTAGATACGATCTCAGTAACGGGCAACGTTCTTCGTGACTACCTAACTGACTTGTTCCCGATTCTTGAGCTTGGTACATCAGCGAAGATGCTATCAATCGTTCCTCTCATGAACGGTGGCGGTCTATTTGAAACGGGTGCGGGTGGTTCTGCTCCTAAGCACGTTCAGCAGGTAGAGAAAGAAAACCACTTACGTTGGGATTCACTAGGCGAGTTCCTCGCTCTTGCCGCTTCTCTTGAGCATCTAAGCACAGTAACAGGCAATGCTAAGGCGCAAGTACTGGCAGACGCTCTGGACAAAGCAACAGGTGACTTCCTAGATAACAACAAGTCTCCTTCGCGTCGAGTAGGTGAGTTGGACAACCGTGGTAGCCATTACTACCTAGCAACATACTGGGCACAGGCACTCGCGTCACAATCTGACGATGCTGAACTTGCTGCTGAATTTGCGCCAATCGCTCAAGCACTAGCGGCGCAAGAAGAGAAGATTGTTGCAGAATTGAATGATGCACAAGGTGTCGCTGGTGACCTAGGTGGCTACTATGCACCTGTGTTTGAAAAAGCGTCAGCTTTGATGCGCCCAAGCGAAACACTTAACGCAATCATCAACGGCTAAGTCAGACATTCGATACAACAAAACCCGCTGAAAAGCGGGTTTTTTCATGTTTAAAACGATTAAGTTGGCAGCGATTTTATTTTGCTGGTTGAGCTTCAACCGGAACTACACAGCTTGCGTGATAGCCTTTAGGTCCTTCTTCCACTTCAAAATTCACTTGTTGGCCAGCTTTCAGAGTACGATAACCATCCATTTTAATGGTTGAATAATGTGCAAACACATCTCCATCCTCTCCCTCTGGACAGATAAAACCAAATCCTTTGGCGTTGTTAAACCATTTTACTGTACCTGTAGCCATGCTATACATCCCTCATGCATTTTGTTACTGATGTTGTTTGAATATTTACATTGATTCCTTGTAAACAGAAAGTGAATTTCCATTCAGCCGCTGCCAAATTTTCAGTCACTATTTGACCAATGTAGCCAATGATTGAGCACAGTCAATAGGAAAAAGGTATTACAGTCTACATATTTACAAACAAATCACTTTTGAGATTTACATTTTTGCAACGATTTGGCTTGATAAATATCGATAATCTATAAGTTGCTGTTATTGTTTTTGGTTTCTTTTTAATCAATTAGATACATCTCTTACGCCGATAGAAATCTTTTATTTGCAGCGACGCAATTGCTGCATTAGTCTCTAAGTAAGAACAAAATTTAATTGCAGCGTTTTGTTCGGAATAGTAAGAACTAAATTCAAAACTTCTGCTCTGTGAAGTGGTAAAATTAAAAGAGTCAAACATCAACGTCTAATAGTCATGAGCAAACATTTTGAATGGGTTACTCCAGATTCAGATCTGCTGGAGTTAGAGAAAACAAAAGTTAAGCCACCGTCCATGTATAACGTTGTCCTAAACAACGATGACTACACACCAATGGACTTTGTGATTGAGATCCTAGAGCGCTTTTTCTCTATGGATATCGACAAAGCAACGCAGGTGATGCTCCAGGTGCATTATGAGGGAAAAGCAATTTGTGGCACGTATACTGCAGAAGTTGCTGAGACCAAAGTAGCGCAAGTTACAATGTATTCTAAGGAAAACGAGCACCCTTTGCTTTGTACAATGGAACAAGCCTAGCGCTTGTTCGAGCAACCTAAGTTGTTCTTATAGGAGGTACTTATGCTGAATAAAGAATTAGAGTCGAGTCTAAACGGCGCATTTGCTCGCGCTAGAGACAAACGACATGAGTTTATGACTGTCGAGCACCTCCTGTTAGCATTGTTGGAAAACGATGCAGCGAGAGAGGCTTTGCAGGCATGTCAGGCAGATGTAGATTCGCTTCGTAGTGAACTGGATGTTTTCATTGATCAAACTACCCCTCTCATTCCAGAAAACGACGAAACTCGCGAAACGCAACCCACTTTGAGTTTTCAACGCGTTTTGCAACGCGCAGTATTCCATGTTCAATCTTCTGGCCGCAGTGAAGTAACAGGGGCAAACGTCCTTGTGGCGATTTTTAGTGAACAAGAGTCTCATGCGGCTTATCTACTTAAGAAAAACGACATTAGCCGCCTAGATATTGTTAACTTTATTTCTCACGGTATTACCAAAGCGTCGAGTTCGAGTGATGACTCTCATTCCTCTGACTCTTTCAGCGACAACGTCGAGGATACTGGTTCAGAGGAGCGCCTAGAGAGCTTTGCAACGAATCTTAACCATATTGCAAAACAAGGGCAGATAGACCCACTGATTGGTCGCGAGAAAGAACTAGAACGAACGATTCAGGTATTGTGCCGTCGTCGTAAAAACAACCCATTACTGGTCGGTGAGGCAGGGGTTGGTAAAACGGCGATCGCTGAAGGTCTTGCATGGCGAATTGTGGAAGGCCAAGTGCCTGAGATTATCGCTAACAGTGTGATTTACTCGTTGGATATTGGCTCGCTACTTGCGGGTACTAAGTACCGTGGTGACTTTGAGAAACGTTTTAAAGCGATTCTTAAACAGCTAGAAAAAGAAGACGATGCCATCCTGTTTATCGATGAGATTCACACAATTATCGGTGCAGGTGCCGCCTCTGGTGGTCAAGTCGACGCGGCAAACCTAATCAAGCCATTACTAAGCAGCGGCAAACTGCGTTGTATCGGTTCGACAACTTATCAAGAGTACAGCAACATCTTTGAAAAAGAGCGTGCGCTATCGCGTCGCTTCCAAAAAATCGATGTGGTTGAACCGTCTCTTGATGACACCACTAAGATACTTATGGGCTTGAAACCTAAGTATGAAGCACACCATGAAGTGCGTTACACCAATAAAGCGCTTCGTGCGGCGGTTGAGCTATCGGCTAAATACATTAATGAGCGTCATTTGCCAGATAAAGCGATTGACGTTATTGATGAAGCAGGTGCTCGCAGTCGTTTGGCTCCAGCGAGTCGTCGCAAGAAAACCGTAGGTGTTGCAGACATTGAAGCTATGGTTGCTAAAATGGCACGTATACCTGAAAAATCTGTCTCATCTTCAGATAAAGAGATACTGCAAAAGCTCGATGAGAAGATGAAGATGCTGGTGTTTGGTCAAGATGATGCCATCGATGTACTTAGCGAAGCGATCAAGTTGACTCGCGCGGGTCTTGGTGCAGACCATAAACCAGTGGGTTCATTCTTGTTTGCAGGCCCGACGGGGGTAGGTAAGACTGAAGTCACGGTTCAATTATCGAAATTACTTGGTATCGAGCTACTTCGCTTTGATATGTCTGAATACGGTGAACGTCATTCGGTGAGCCGTTTGATTGGTGCGCCTCCGGGTTACGTCGGATATGATCAGGGTGGTTTGCTGACGGACGCCGTCATCAAACATCCTCACTCAGTCGTTCTGCTCGACGAAATCGAGAAAGCGCATCCAGACATCTTTAACCTGCTACTGCAAGTTATGGATAATGGTACCTTGACGGACAACAATGGCCGTAAAGCTGACTTCCGTAACGTTATTTTGGTGATGACCACCAATGCCGGTGTTCAGGAGACCGTTAAGAAATCTATCGGTTTGATCCAACAAGATCATAGTCATGATGCGATGTCGGAGATCAAGAAGGTCTTTACGCCAGAATTCCGTAACCGTTTGGATAACATCATTTGGTTTAACAGCTTAGATGAACATGTGATCCATCAGGTTGTCGACAAATTCATTGTTGAGCTACAAGCGCAGCTTGATGCTCGTGGTGTATCGCTCGAAGTTTCGGATGATGCTCGCCATTGGCTTGCAGTTAAAGGTTATGACAAAGCCATGGGTGCTCGTCCTATGGGGCGTGTTATCCAAGAGCAACTGAAGAAACCACTGGCGAATGAACTGCTATTTGGTTCTTTAGTGGATGGCGGTACAGTGAAAGTTGATCTCAATGATGATGAGCTAAAGTTCGAGTATCACAGTGAGAAAGAAGCGGCCATTCATCCTTAAGACGCGGAAATGTTAACAAAGCCAGAGCATTGCTCTGGCTTTTTGTTTATCGGCTTAAAGCTGGTCGTTAACCAAAAACAGATTTCACCGCCTGATAAGCACTTTCTACACTCGTTGGAATGGATTGTTCAATTTGGAAACCGAGCTTGGGGTAGTCTTTAATTCGCTCGAAATCTCCCAGCATTGCTGTCACTGTTGTTGTCAGGTCAATGTCCTCGTTAAAGTAATCACAGAAAGTGGTTTTGGATGACGTGACACAAATGTGCTGACAAGGAGCAGGCCATTGCTTAACGAAAGTCGCGTAGGTACGTCGCTCCATGTACGGTTTTTGAACCAAGATAAACGACTTAAAATTTAGCCCTAGATTTTGCAATAACTGGTAGGTGAAACGAACATTTTCACCGGTGTTGGTCGCTTTATCTTCAACAATAATGTCAGCCGCTGGTACACCAAGATCTTTCGCGTAATCGGCAAAAGTCTGGGCTTCACTTGAAGTAAAAACACCTTCAGTTAATCGGCCAGTGCCCCCCGAAAAGATGATTTTAGACGCCCATCCTGCAAGATAGAGATGAGCCGCATACTCCGCAACGCGGATATCGTTACTTCCAAGCACAAAGATGCAATCAGACCGCTGTAAGGTGTCTGACAGCTGCATGTACTGCCATAAATGTTCAATCTGCTGGTAGAGTTTTAATTGACTCATAAGAGGTTGACCTTTCTAGAGTGCATCTAAGGTGTGTTGAAAATGAAAGCGATAACCTAACGAAACAAGTTTATCAGCGATGATGCGTTTGTCTGGGACATGCACGAGAGTGGGTAACTTGTTATCGCTTGCGACACTGTCTAACGCCGCCTGATAGTATTCTGCCTTATTCACCGTGTTCGGGGTGGTGGCGTTGACGGTGGTATCTATGCTGTTCAAGGCCATAAAACTTACGACACCTACAGCATCGTGCAAATGAAGCATGTTAGCAGGAGCTTGGTCGCTAACTTGTTTTAACATCGCCGCAAATCGAGAGGGATGTCGGTTGGGGCCAACCAATCCACTGCAACGAACAATTGCGTAGCTGAGTCTAGAATCAATTAGGTGCTGCTCAGCCTGCAACATGATCTTGGCATTGTCACTAAACTCAGGATTATCGATACTTTTATCGAGAGTCGCATCCTCCTCGATCATCTCTTGAGCTAGGTTAGGGTACACAGTGGTAGAACTAACCATAACAACCCGTTGAACCCCATTGTTTTGCGCAGATGCAATCAGCGTTTGCCAGTTCCCAACGTAGTCTTGACCACTCTGTTTGCGAAACCCCGGAGGAAAACAGCCAATCACGATGTCAGTTGGAGTTGAGCTAAGCTGTTGGTCGAGATCGTTACTGCCATTCGCTAGGTTCGCGACGAAACTATTGATACCGAGTTGTTCAAGTTCCTTAACGCCTTCTGGTGTCGTTTTACTGACATGGACACTGTGTCCAATAGAGGTCAAGTACTGGCCAAGCGGCTTACCTAACCACCCTCCACCTACGATAGTTATCTTTTTCATTATTTCGTCCCTGATAGGAGCGTACGAAGCTCTGTACGAAGAAGCTTGTGTACTGGTTTATTTGCGAACCCTTGGTGCTGAACCACATCGACATTGGCTTGCCATTGCAGCCGCTCAAACTCGTTCGGAATTCGCTTAATCTGATTTTCTTCACAAGCATTGGCGGCGATATGAGTGGGTAAAAATCCCCAGCCAAAGCCTTGAGCGATTAAGCCTAATAATACGTGGTAGCTATCTGCGTACCAAATATCGGGGCTGTATGCCTGTTGAAATCCACTGACTTTGTTATTTCTAGAGCGTAACAACAATTGGCGGTGAAGCAACAGTTGATCGACATTAGCAGATGTTTGCATTGCAAGTGGATGTTTCTGACTCACATACAGGTCAAATTCAACATGGCCAATCGATTCGAAATCAATGCAGGCAGGGGTGTCGACCTCTGAGAAAATTAATCCGGTTGTGGCTCTTTTTTCGGTCACCATATCGAGAATGTCGGTACTTGAAGAGACCAGTATCTCAACCTTTAGATGGGTGTATTGGTTTGTGACCTGCTCAAGCACGCCTGTGAAATTGGTCAAGGGAATCCCTTCGTCAATGGCAATGGTGATGGCTTGCTCTTGCGGCGCGAGCAGGCTAGTGCTGCACTCAATCAAACGCTGATGCTGCCTGAGAGTGGCGTTAGCGTGGGGGAGTAGTTGTTTCCCGGCCTCTGTGAGTACTGGGTACCGACCTTGACGATGGAACAGTTCTGTCCCGCAGTCGATTTCTAAATTCATTACATGCTGACTCACCGCAGACTGCACTTTATTAAGTTTGCGAGCGGCGGCTGAAAATGATCCAGTTTCGACGGTAGCGCAAAAGGCTGAAAGTTGTTCAATGCTAAACATATCACTTTTACTGATGGTAACTAACTTTTTAGTATCTTGATTGTAGATGATTATGTCGCTTCAAGTTGAGATCAAACAGAGATATTAAGATGCAGACTAAAGAACGTATTTTTCACGCGGTATCCTTTGAGGCATTCGCCCTAGCGATCATTATCCCAGTGACCTCCTTGATTACTGGAAAAGAAACCAGTGACTTAGCGCTTGTAGGGATTGGACTGAGTCTTTTTACTGTGGTTTGGAATTACGCCTACAACATAGCGTTTGATCGGCTGTGTGCTGTTCCCCGTCAACAACGAACGTTACGAGTGCGCTTGCTGCATACATGCGGCTTTGAAGGAGGGCTGATTTTTATTACGGTGCCGAGCATTGCGTGGTTTTTAGCCATAGGAGTTCTAGAAGCGATAATGTTGGAAGCAGGATTTCTCGTGTTCTTCTTTTTCTACGCGACTGGGTTTAACTGGTGTTATGACCGAGTGCAACCTTATAGATGGTTAACAGCAAGAGTTTAGCGCAATGCGGAGAGCGTCCTATTATTAAAGAGTGTCTTATCCGTCTTGGTGGATACCTAGATAAGTATGAAGTGGCTGCTCCTAACCTGTCTGTTACTCTATTCCTTGGCGGTTCAACCCGCACCGAGGGTTTATATGACGTCGCTAGACTGGCCGCCATATTCTGGTGAGTCATTGTCTGACAATGGATTCTCAGTGGCCATTGCCCGAGCCGCTTTTTCTACGATGGGGTATGAGCTGGTGGTTGAATTTAAACCTTGGGTACGGAGTGTCGCTTTAGCATCAAAAAAAGATCAGTATATTGGCTATTTTCCTGAGTATTATTTTGAAACCAGTGAGTTTGTCTTTTCTGACCCGATAGGTAGTGGGCCATTAGGGCTGGTGGAGAATGTTAACAGACCTATCTCTTGGAGCCAACTTGAAGAGTTACAGATGTTGCGAATTGGAGTGGTTCAAGGGTACATCAACACAAAACAGTTTGATGGCATGGTCAGTCAAGGTTTAATTCAGGTCGAAGCCTCTGCCAATGACACTATCAATATCCACAAAGTGGCTAAGGGACGATTAGATGCCGCAGTCATTGACGCGAACGTTTTAGATTATTTAATCCGTATCGACCCGCGTAAGAAGATGCTGTCGAAGATGATTAGGATGAACAGTAGGATGTTGGAGAGTAAGTTACTCTATCTTGCATTCAAAAACACGCCAGAAGGGAACAACTGGCGTGCTATTTTCAATCAAGGTCTAGAGAAGATCGATGTTGAGGCAATCATAGAACAACATAACCAGATCCAACTACTTGGGGTCACATTGCCTGCCTCAGAGCAAGGGATGCAAGAAACTAACTAGAAAGTACGCGCAGAGCTTTGTCTGCGTGCTCAGCCATTTCAATACCTTCGTCAGTTAAGTAGCCACCATCAGGAAGTGTGCACAACCCTTTCTCATATAGGCGCTGTACAGCCGCCTGCATCTCTTTAGAAGCGTCATGGTGAACTTTAATACCGGTTGCAGCACTACTGATATCAAACTGAAGCAAGAGATTAAGTTCAGCCATATGGTCAGGCGTAAATTTCATAATTAATTCCTTATCGAACGTACTGGATTCAAGGTAATCAGGATGATGTGAATCGGCAACTCAATGAGTTGAGAAATGTTATCCAAGCCTTACTTTAACAACAGGATAGAACGAAATTGGTTATCTGCTGTGCAATCGAAGAGAGACTAGATCAGAATCAAAGAATTATCTGCTAAGCGGAATATTGGCTTGTCATTATTAGGGGCAATCTCCCGAATGTTAGGGATTTAAGTTATGGCGAAATGGGTCAGTATACTAATGTCTAATAGCCAACAAGCATAATAAAGTTTGTTATTATGAATATTCAAACTAAAACAATAATCAGCGCTCTACTTTAGTAGTAATTGATATTTAAATTATTGATTTTGAATGCTATTTTTAATTGATTTAATGAGCATTTATCTAAATTTATCTTTGTATTAGCCTTAGTTTTCATGAGGTGAAAAAGATTTTGTCTACTTGAATGATTTAACGCTTGAATTTGATCACAATTCACGTAATTATCCGCGCCCACTAACCCATATGTTGCAAAATGTTTCCCGATGATAAATCTCAATCAGTTTGATTCATTATTACCTCCTCAAATGGCTGAGCGTGCGGCAGAAATTGGCGTAGGCAAAGCAACCAAAGACCCTGTTAAATCATTCCTATTGGCGATCTCCGCAGGTATCCATATTGGTATCGCATTTGTGTTCTATACCATAGTAACGACAGGTGCAGGTGACCTGCCTTGGGGCATCACACGCCTGCTGGGTGGCCTTGCCTTCAGCTTAGGTCTGATCCTTGTGGTGGTGACGGGTGGGGAGCTGTTTACCAGTTCTGTTTTGACCTTAGTGGCGCGTGCCAGTGGCAAGATTACGTGGAAAATGCTGTTTAAAAACTGGCTGGTTGTCTACGGTGGAAATCTTATTGGTGCCTTGTTGCTTGTTGTTTGTATGTTGATGACCAAACAGTACATGTTTGACCATGGTCAGGTTGGTCTTAACGCAATGGCGATTTCCCAGCATAAGCTACATCACACGTTTTTATCCGCTGTTGCTTTGGGGGTAATGTGTAACGTACTAGTCTGTGTCGCTGTATGGATGACCTTTAGTGGACGTACACTTACCGACAAGATTGCAGTGATGATTTTACCTGTCGCGATGTTCGTATCTGCCGGATTTGAACACTGTATTGCGAACATGTTCCAAGTGCCAATGGCTATCGGCATCAAGTATTTTGCGCCAGCTGAGTTTTGGCAGATGACGGGGGCGAATATTGCTGATTATGCCGACCTCAACATGATCGATTTTATTACTAACAACCTAATTCCAGTGACACTAGGTAACATTATTGGCGGCGGAGTGTTTGTCGGAATGTGGTACTGGTTGATCTATCTAAGAGACTAACCGCATATCTCTTGATATAAGGCTCACATTTGTGAGCCTTTTTTAGTAGCAAAACCACTTATCGATATTCGACACCCAGCCATTCATCTAACGCCTGAATCTCTCTTGGTTCATCTTTTAGCCAGTCACGAAAATCACTATTCTCGCTATCAGTATTGGTAGCGTCACTGCCATTGAAATACATTACTTTATCCCTCTAGTAAGTCCTGAGTGACAACCTAAGTGGGTCAGATGACAAGATTATTACGTTGCGTGAATTAAATTTTATGCGCATGAATGCAAAGAAATTTTTTTATTGACCTCTCTGTAAGCTCTGGATAGACCAGTTGTAATGGATGTATCACCACGGTTATCCACAGAATCTGTGGATAAGATCCAAAATCCCATTGAGACAACTTACGAGATCATTTGGTAGATGGGATGTGAACCAGTATACGTCCTTCCTTGCTAATACAGTTTCTCACCGTCAGCTTGAGCGCAGAGACGATAGAAATCGTCATCATCACAAAGATCGCAACCATGATCATTAACTGATATTTAATGGCGATAATAGGACTTGCGCCGCCTAAAATTTGCCCAGTCATCATTCCCGGTAGGGTAACCAAACCTGTCGTAGCCATTGTGGCAATGGTCGGAACGAGTGAACGACGAATCGCATCACGCACAAAGGGTTGAGTGGCGTAATATGGGGATGCACCTAAAGACAACGCGGCTTCGTATTCACTGCGACGAGTTTCGAGCCCTGAGAAAAAGGTCTGCATAGAGACGATATTACCACTCATAGAGTTACCCAAAAGCATACCTGCAAGGGGAATTAAATATTGAGCATTAAACAGCGGCATGGGTTTGATGACCAATAACGTGATAATTGAAAGTATCGGCAAAAGCCCCACAACCAAACCTGTTGTGATGGGCAGCATGAGCCTAGAGGCGGGCAATTTGGCTTTGCTAATGATGGCACTGGAACCAATGAGCAACATGAGTATCAGCCAAAGTAAATTTACAATTAAGCTATTGATAGTAAATAAGTATTCTAGATAGATGCCGACCAGTATAAGCTGCAATGTCATACGTGCTACACTGATGAAAATATCCTTTCCTAGATCAAGCTGGTAGTAGCGATCGCAAAGTAGTGGGACAGCTAGCAAGCTGAAGAATATCGCCAAAACCAGCCAATCTATGTCTATAACACTGTCCATAATTTTCCCTCAATTAGTCCGTCGCTAGTTTATCAGACTACAGAACAGCCTCACCTTGTCTTGAATTCGGTAAACATAAGAAAAAGCACTCATTTTAGCTACATCATGGTTACAAATGGGCTAAAATTAGCACGATAGTTGTGTGCCTCTAAAGTGGTATATGTTAATAAATGTTATCCAAATGATGCGCGTAATGGGTGATTTTAACAGTTTATTCACTATTAACAATTCTTCACATTTAGGCGTATATTGACACATCAGAATGCAATTAAACACAACTCTGGATGAGCTCAAAAAAGTGTTGGATAACAAGGGCAGAACGTCCGGAATTGATTGAACCCTACTAAGAGTATGGTCTAACATTTCTCTTTAGAGATTGTAAAAAAACTTTAGCTTATTCGATAGAGCTAACCAATAACACTAGATACAAAATAGGCAAATGTATGAGTGATGTTAATAAAATCGAGAGTGGTGAAAAACGCTCTCTGGAGTGGAAGTCATTCCTCTTCATCGCGGTTGTTCTCTTCCCTGTTTTAAGTGTGGCGTTCGTAGGCGGTTACGGATTCCTAGTGTGGATGCTGCAAGTATTCTTTATGGGTCCTCCAGGTGCTCATGGCATGTAGGCCAATGAGCTCAATTCCACATTTTTAAAAAGATTTTAAGAGAGCAAAACATGAAATCATTGATCATTAAACTGTGGCGTACCATGACACGCCCTGCAGTTCATATCAGCCTAGGTGTGCTGACTATGGGCGGCTTTATTGCGGGTGTTATCTTCTGGGGTGGCTTTAACACTGCTTTGGAAGCCTAACACTGAAGAGTTCTGTGTCAGTTGCCACACCATGCGTGACAACGTATACGTAGAGCTTCAAGAAACCGTTCACTGGAAAAACCACTCTGGTGTTCGCGCGACTTGTCCAGACTGCCACGTACCACATAACTGGACTGACAAAATCGCTCGTAAGATGCAGGCTTCAAAAGAAGTGTTCGCTCAGGTATTTGGTAACTACGATGAACCAGGAGTATTCGAGGAGCGTCGTATTGAGCTTGCTAAGCACGAGTGGGATCGTTTCTCTGCGAACAAATCGCTAGAGTGTAAAAACTGTCACAACTACGAATCGATGGACTTCGAGCAAATGTCTCCGACTGCACGTATCCAGATGAAACAAGCAGCAGAAAAAGATCAAAGTTGTGTTGACTGTCATAAAGGTATTGCCCACAAACTACCAGCAGGTATGGACAGCATTGGCGGTATCGTTGGTGATTTAGAAGCATTGGCATCAAATACCAACTATGGTGTTGGTCAGTCACTAGTGAGTGTTCGTCACTTGCCAGTGTACTTCGATGCTGAAGGTACTCAAGAAGCGGGTCTACTAAACCCTGCATCTACGGTAAAAGTGATTGCAGACAAAGGTGACTTTGCTGAAATCGAAATCGATGGCTGGCGCAAAGCGAAAGGCTTTGGTCGCGTGATTCAAGAAGATTTCGGCAAAAACATTGCGGTGGCTTCACTTCTTAAAGAAGCATCAACTGATAGCAACGTGGTGACAACAGGTGAGAAGCGAGTAGACGAGCTAACGGGTCTTCCTTGGGAGAAAGTGGCTGCGAAAGTATGGATCAAGAAAGAATCTATGCTGAACGATATCACTCCAGTGTGGGAAAAATCGAAGGAAGCGTACAAGACAAACTGTTCAGTCTGTCATACACAGCCAGCTGAAGCGCACTTTGATGCCAACACATGGCCTGGTATGTTCGACGGTATGCTAGCGTTCGTTAACTTGGATACAGATAGCGAAGCACTTATCCTGAAATATCTACAGAAGCACTCTTCAGATTATGCTGAAGGTCACCACTAATAAGCGTCGGATGGAGTAATTTAAATGGCTATTACACGAAGAAGTTTTCTTAAAGGCGTTGCAACGACAAGTGCGGCGTCAGTAATCGGTCCGAGCTTATTAGCGTCTGCTTCTGCAAACGCAGCTGAGACCGTAGGTACTTGGAAAGTAACAGGTTCACACTGGGGCGCGTTCCGCGCCCACATCTACGCGGGTAAAGTTCAAGAGATCAAGCCGCTAGAGTTAGATAAGAACCCAACAGAGATGCTTAACGGTATCAAAGGCATTCTCTACAGCCCATCACGTGTGCGTTACCCAATGGTACGTCTAGATTGGTTGAAGAAACACAAATACAGTGCGGAGACACGCGGTAACAACCGTTTTATCCGAGTGACTTGGGACGAAGCGTTAGACTTGTTCTACCGTGAGCTAGAGCGCGTACAGAAAGACTACGGTCCATGGGCTTTACACGCGGGTCAAACGGGTTGGAACCAAACTGGTTCGTTCAACAACTGTACAGCACACATGCAACGTGCGGTTGGCATGCATGGTAACTTCATCACTAAAGTGGGTGACTACTCTACAGGTGCAGGTCAAACCATTCTGCCATACGTTCTAGGTTCTACCGAGGTATACGCGCAAGGTACATCTTGGTCAGAGATTTTAGATAACTCTGACAACATCATCTTGTGGGCAAATGACCCAGTGAAAAACCTCCAAGTAGGTTGGAACTGTGAGACTCACGAGTCGTACAAGTACCTCGCTCAATTGAAAGAAAAAGTCGCTAAAGGTGAGATCAACGTTCTGTCTGTTGACCCAGTTAAGAACAAGACTCAACGCTACCTAGAAAACGACCACCTGTACATCAACCCGATGACAGACGTTGCATTCATGCTGGCTGTAGCGCACGTGCTTTACAACGAAAACCTTTATGACAAGAAGTTCATTGAGACTTACTGTCTAGGTTTCAACGAGTTTATTCAGTACGTTCAGGGTGAGACAAAAGATAAAGTTGTTAAGACGCCTGAATGGGCAGCGGAAATCTGTGGCGTTAAAGCAGACAAGATTCGCGAATTTGCTCGTATGCTGGTTAATGGTCGTACTCAGATCCTTATGGGTTGGTGTATTCAACGTCAACAACACGGTGAGCAGCCATACTGGGCAGCGGCTGTTGTTGCCGCTATGGTCGGTCAAATCGGTCTACCTGGCGGCGGTATCTCTTACGGTCACCACTACTCAAGTATCGGTGTACCTTCGACTGGTTTTGCTGGCCCTGGTGGTTTCCCACGTAACCTTGACCAAGGTATGAAACCGAAATGGGACAACAACGACTTCAATGGTTACAGCCGTACTATTCCGGTTGCGCGTTGGATCGACTGTCTACTAGAACCAGGTAAAGAGATCAATTACAACGGCGGTAAAGTTAAGCTACCAGACTTCAAGATGATGGTGATTTCGGGTAACAACCCTTGGCACCACCACCAAGATCGCAACCGCATGAAGAAAGCATTCAAAAAGCTTCAAACTGTGGTAACGATTGAGTTTGCTTGGACAGCAACGTGTCGTTTCTCAGATATCGTGCTACCTGCTTGTACGCAGTGGGAACGTAACGACATCGACGTGTACGGTTCATACTCAAGCAAAGGTCTGATTGCCATGCACCGCTTAGTGGATCCTCTGTTCCAATCTAAGCCTGACTTCCAAATCATGAGTGAGCTGACTCAACGTTTTGGTCGCCGTGAGGAGTACACTCGTGGCATGAGCGAAATGGAGTGGATTGAGAGCCTTTACAACGATTGTCGTGATGCCAACAAAGGTAAGTTCGAAATGCCAGAATTTGCAGAGTTCTGGGAGAAGAGCGTACTCGACTTTGGTGAAGGTCAGCCTTGGGTTCGCCACGCAGATTTCCGTAAAGATCCGGAGCTCAACCCTCTAGGTACACCGTCAGGTTTCCTAGAGATTACTTCTCGTAAGATCGGTCGTTACGGTTATGAACACTGTCAAGAGCACCCAATGTGGTTCGAGAAGACAGAGCGTTCTCACGGCGGTCCAGGTTCAGACAAACACCCGTACTGGCTACAATCGTGTCACCCAGATAAGCGTCTTCACTCTCAGATGTGTGAATCGGAAGAGTTCCGTGCGACTTACGCGGTTCAAGGTCGTGAACCTATCTACATCAATCCTGCCGATGCGAAAGCAAAAGGCATTAAAGATGGCGATTTAGTTCGTGTATTCAACGACCGTGGCCAACTGTTAGCGGGTGCGGTTGTTACAGATAGCTACCCTCGTGGTGTTGTTCGTATCGAAGAAGGTGCTTGGTATGGTCCTCTGAACGAGAAAGAGGGCGCAATCTGTACTTACGGCGATCCAAACACATTGACCATGGACATCGGTTCATCTGAGCTTGCTCAGGCAACATCTGCGAACACATGTATCGTAGACTTTGAGAAGTTCACTGGCAAAGTACCGCCAGTCACCTCATTCGGTGGTCCAATCGAAGTGGCTTAATCACGTCGAAGAGATAAAAAATACCAGCCAATATGCTGGTATTTTTTTGCTCGTTTTTTGACATTTAGCGCTTACTGTTTAGTCCGTAGCGCGTTTTTAGGCTCTGCAATTCTTGTGCGGCTTGTTGGTCGAAGAATTTGTTCAGTACCTCGACAATTTGTTCCGCTTGTGGGTGGCTCTTGCGCACAGCAGCGTACAAGGGTGTCGAGTCGAGGTAGACGTCGCTAAAAGCGAGTTGCCCTCTATCAATCCCCATTTCTTTAATCGTCCATTCTCCTACCACTTCATCGGTAACCAAAGCATCGGCTCTTTCTGTGAGGACAAGGCGAATGCTGTTCGGAAGGTCGATCGATATAACTGGCTTCATTTGGTCATACTCAAGTAGGCTTCCCGCATAGGCGTAACCGTTAATCAGAGCAACGCGCTTATCTTTAAAGCTCTCTAAGGACTTGAACTTGAAGTTGCTCTTTCGCAACGAAACAACGGCCATTTGGTTATACATGTAAGGTTGCGTAAACAGAAAGGTCTTTTCTCGCTCTTCCGTTTTCCATATTGCGATAATGACGTCGTTTTTGCCTTTGATGGTCTCTTTAAGAATTCTTGCCCAAGGTTTCTCGGTAAATTGGACTGTGTAACCTGAAGAGGTGAGCGCATTAACGACCATGTCATGGGCGATGCCTTTGCCAATGGGAGAATCCATGATAAATGGAGGCCAAGCTGTTTGGGCTGCATGCAAGGTCTCTGCCGCAGTGGAGCTTGCCCATAGACTCAATGTGATGCAAACGGTGATCTTAAGACGGCTTGTAAACAAAAGGGTTACTCTTTATTGACTGTACTTTGAGTTTAGTCGACGCATGTCAAGCGAAAGAGTTTTTCTTGATTGTCTCATTGGCTGAGAAAATGAATTAATTATTTTGAACTTTATTAACTCATTGGTTTTTAAAATGTTTAGATAAAAACTCACAATTATTGTGATCTTTGTCTAAATTTATCACCATTAATGGCGAAAAGGTGCGCTGTTTTTAGCTTTTGTTAGGTTTTTATCGATTGCGCATTATGATTTCTTAGTTCTTTTTCGATTGTTTTATTTGTTAATTATCAGTAGGGCGAATAGTTTCTGCCATCAGAGCGAGCAGATGGTGTATGACGCTCATAAATAAAAATATATAGGAACAAATAAAAATGAAAAAGACAGTATTAGCAGTAGCACTTTCTCTTGTTGCTGGTTCAGCGATCGCAAACGATGTAAACCAAGATGTATCTGAGCGTGCACGTGAATCAATCATCGACCTTATCCTATCTGGTGACGAGTTCTCTGTAGGTGGTCAAGTAGCCGTTGGTGGTTACTACCAAGAAGGTCGTAAAGATGGTGCTGAAAAAGAAGAATTTTACAACGGTGGCGTAACGGGTTTTGACCTATTCGTAAACTACCAGAAAGGTAACGTTCTTGGTCAGTTCGCGGGTGAATTTGACCTAGCTGATAACTACTCTTCTATGGACGCTAAATTCACTGTAATCGACGCTTGGGTTGGTTACAAAACTGGTTTTGGTGTTGCGACTATCGGTTACGCAAATGATTCTGCGCTAGATGCAGTTGACGGCGCAGCAGACCTAACAATCGAATTCGGCGCTTCAGCTTCTGATGCTTCAGATGTAAACCAAGTGGTTAAGTTTGAAGGTATCAAAGAAGGCTTCAAATACGCGATTTCTTACTACGGTGACCGCGAAGCAGACGCGACTGGTCAAAAAGGCTTTAACGGCTACGTTGGTTACCAAAACGACAAGTTCCAAGTTAACGCTGGTTACGAAAACAACGACGAGAAAAACAGCAAAGACGGCATCGAGCAAATCATGCTAGTTAATGGTGTGGTTAACTTTGGTGATATCGCGATTGGTGCTAACGTTGCTCAACATGAAAAATTCAACGGCGACGACTCAATGCTATACAGCGCATCTGCTGGCTACACTATGGATAAACTGTACCTAGCAATCGGCTACGCACACCAAGAAGGTTACGCAGCGAATGACTTCGATACGCAGTACACTAACTTCGGTGCGTCTTACCAAATCACTAACAAACTTTCTACGCTAGTCGATTTCAAAGTTGACCTAACTGACGAAAACGGCAACGATGATCTAGAAGCGTTCTTCAAAGTTGCTTACGACTTCTAATCAAGTTTAGGCTCTTACTTTTACGGCCTGCATTGCAGGTCGTTTGTTATAAAGCAGGACGCTTTGCGCAATAATCCACTGCCTTTTTGCCCTCCGGAGATGGAGGGCTGTTTCGTTTCCAAAAAAGCACATTAAGCAGTGAATTCACTAAAAAATGCGTGTCTATTTGAAACCTGGACTAAAGCGATAAAAATCTGAAACGTGATGAGAGTACGCTTTTGTACTGTTGATGAAATGGACAATAAAATAGGCGAGTGCTGTAATGGACGGGTTCCAGTTTTGTTCAGAGTATTGATATGGCCCAGCAGTTAGAACTTGCCAATGGTCGCAAAGTCCTAGTCCCAAGTTACCAAATTCAAATCACCCAAGATAAAAACCAGCTTTCATTCTCTTTCCAAGGTCTGAGCAATGACAAGTTTGATCAACGGTTCTTACTGTGTCAGACGGAATTCAATTTTGAGCGCAGCGCTGTATTGCTCGGGGACGGCTTTCAAATGCTGGCGCAAACCACGGGGACGGTCGATGAGCCAATCGACATTGGACGTTGTCCTGATAATAGCCTTAGCTACCGTATCTACCCGAGCAGTGCCAATAAACGTTATTACAACTATTTGGTGATTGAAGATTCTCAGGGCTACAACTTGTTTGGCTTTACGTCATGCCACCGCTTTGCGGGCTATTTTGAGATCGAAGAGTCTGAAAGTGGTCTGATGATCAATGCGTATTTGGATGGAGAAAACACTTATCCATTGGATTGGGCGAGTAATCAGTTAGAGTCTCTTGTCTGCTTACAAGGCGAGTCACTGTCTCGTCTATATAGTGACTTTACCGATTTGATTGCACAGCATCACACTCCAAGGCCTGGCGTGACAAAACCTTCGCCTATCGGCTGGTGTTCTTGGTATGCCTACTATGCGGAAGTGAACCAACAAAATATCTACGACAATCTAGAAAAGATGCAGGGCAAACTTGCTCAACTGGATTACGTTTTGCTTGATGATGGGTATCAGGCTTTTATGGGAGATTGGCTAACCCCTTCTGACAAGTTTCCGTCGGGAATTAAAAACGTTATTGCTCGGATTAAATCGGCTGGGAAAAAACCAGCAATCTGGTTAGCTCCTTTTATTGCTCAGCCTGAGTCAGAGGTTTTCAAAAACCACCCTGATTGGTTTGTACGCCATCAAGATAACAGCCTGCTCAAAGCCGATGATGTAACCTATGCTGGTTGGCGATGTACGCCTTGGTACATTCTCGATACGACTCACCCAGAGGTTCAGGCGCACTTGACCCATGTTGTCAAAGTGATGAGAGAGGAATGGGGAGTAGAACTGTTTAAGCTTGATGCAAACTATTGGGGCACGCTCAAAGGCAAAAGAAGCCAAAGCGGAGTCACTGGTGTAGAAGCTTATCGTCTTGGGATGGAAGCGATTGCAGAAGGCGTGGGTGATGGTTTGATCTTAGGCTGCAACGCGCCGATGTGGCCATCTATTGGTCTGGTGGACGCGATGCGGGTCTCTGATGATGTTGAGAGGAACGAACGTCGCTTTGAACAGATCGCCAAAGAGACTTTCTATCGCAGTTGGCAGCACCGTAAGCTTTGGCAGTGTGATCCAGATTGTGCCACGTTTGTTTCTCTTGCTAATCAAGCCGCAGAAAGACAAAGTTACCAATTCCACCGTGACGTTCTACTCGCCTCTGGGGGCCTATTGCTATCAGGCGATCCATTAACCGAACTGACCCCGTTTGCTCAACGTTCGTTAAGTAAACTGCTGCTAAGGCACAAACACTGTCAGGAAGCGGCGCGCTTTACTGCGTTAAATCTCCATCACGCCTATTTACCTTTGACAGAGAGAAACGAATTACACTGTCTGTTTAATTATCAGCAAGCGGCACGTGACATCACTTTAACTGCGGATCAACCTGTCTATTGGTACGACTACTGGAGCGGAGAGAAGCTGGTGGCAGAGCCAACCCCTGTTATTGAAGTGAGTCTTGAGTCAGGCTTATCAAGCCGAGCGATAATTACCTCGATATAGCACAAAGAGTGCTTTAACATGTGTCACTGAACAAAAAAACATATCGATTAGGTATCAATGTCAGTAATACTTGGTATTGACCCTGGCTCTCGAATCACGGGATACGGGGTCATACGTCAAAATGGTCGTCATCTCCAGTACCTTGGTAGTGGATGTATACGCACCTCAGAAAAAGAGCTCCCTGGGCGATTGAAGCAGATTTACGCCGGAGTTTCAGAAATCATCACTCAGTTTCAACCGGACGTTTTTGCCATAGAACAAGTCTTTATGGCACGAAACGCGGATTCAGCATTAAAGCTTGGTCAAGCTCGTGGTAGCGCTATTGTCGCTGCGGTTAATGCTGAACTGCCCGTTTACGAATACGCGGCAAGATTGATCAAACAAGCGGTGACAGGAACGGGCGGGGCAGACAAAGAGCAGGTTCAGCACATGGTACAACAGATGCTGAAGTTACCTGGTCGTCCGCAAGCTGATGCTGCCGATGCACTGGGCGTGGCAATTTGTCATGCCAATACCAATAAAACCTTGATTGCAATGGCAGGAAAGGCAAGCAGTGCCCGTCGAGGTCGTTATCGATAGACCTACCAATAGTGCCGAGCTCAACATACAGGTCGATGCAGTCCGCACCCTGACCTCTCAACTTGATCAAGTTGTCTCAAAAATCTAGTCAATAATGATAAAGGACTGGATGTCTATCCAGTTCTTTATTATCCTGTCGCAAATTCATTTCTAAGAGTATCCACTGTGATTGGACGTCTGCGCGGCATTCTAATTGAAAAACAACCACCTGAATTATTGATTGAAGTTAACGGCATTGGCTACGAAGTTCAGATGCCGATGAGCTGTTTCTATGAGCTACCAAATGTTGGTGAAGAAGCAATCATCTATACTCACTTCGTGGTACGTGAAGATGCGCAGCTACTCTACGGTTTTAATACAGTCAAAGAACGTGCGTTGTTTAGAGAAGTGATTAAAGCAAATGGCGTTGGTCCTAAACTGGGTCTGGGCATATTATCGGGCATGACGGCGAGCCAGTTTGTTGCCAGCGTCGAAAGAGAAGATATCTCGACACTGGTTAAGCTACCAGGGGTGGGTAAAAAGACGGCAGAGCGACTTGTGGTTGAGATGAAAGATCGTCTCAAAAGTTGGAGTGCTGGTGATCTCTTTACCCCTTACACTGATGCCGCACCAATTGACTCAGTGCCAGAAGCTGCTCAGTCGAGCGCAGAAGAAGAAGCGATCAGTGCACTGCTCGCGTTGGGTTACAAACCCGTCCAAGCCTCAAAAGTGGTTTCTCAGGTAATGAAACCAGAGATGAGTAGCGAGCAATTGATTCGTGAAGCCCTGAAGTCGATGGTTTAAAAGGTATCAGTCATGATTGAAGCGGATCGCTTAATAGCACCAGACAATACGATCTACAAAGAAGAAGATGTTATCGATCGTGCGATACGCCCTAAGAAGTTAGAGGACTACAAAGGGCAAGATCACGTCCGTAACCAGATGGAAATCTTCATTAAAGCGGCTCAGTTGAGAAATGAAGCACTGGATCATCTGCTGATATTTGGTCCTCCGGGTTTAGGTAAGACGACCTTAGCCAACATTGTCGCGAATGAAATGAACGTAAATATCCGTACAACTTCCGGCCCTGTGTTGGAGAAAGCGGGCGATTTAGCCGCCTTATTGACCAACCTTGAAGAGAACGACGTGCTCTTCATCGATGAAATTCACCGCTTGAGCCCAATGGTTGAAGAGGTACTCTACCCAGCGATGGAAGACTATCAGTTAGACATCATGATCGGTGAAGGCCCAGCGGCTCGCTCAATTAAAATCGATTTACCACCGTTCACGTTAATCGGTGCGACGACGCGTGCTGGCTCTCTGACCTCTCCTTTGCGAGATCGTTTTGGTATTACGCAGCGTCTTGAGTATTACAAGATCCCAGATCTACAAAACATTGTTCAACGCAGTGCGGATTGTCTCGGTCTTTCGATGGAAGCTGAAGGTGCTCTAGAGGTTGCGCGTCGCGCACGTGGGACACCGCGTATTGCTAACCGCTTGCTTAGACGTGTACGTGACTACGCGGAAGTGAAGGGGGACGGTCACATTTGTGCTGAAGTGGCAGACAAAGCGCTCAACATGCTTGACGTGGATGCTCAAGGATTCGACTACATGGACAGGAAACTGCTCTTAGCCATTATGGAAAAATTTGGCGGTGGTCCCGTTGGGCTCGATAACATGGCGGCCGCGATTGGCGAAGAAAAAGATACGATTGAAGATGTTCTTGAACCTTATCTTATTCAACAGGGTTATCTGCAACGGACACCAAGAGGGCGAATCGCTACCGATAGAGCGTATCTTCATTTCGGAATTGAAAAATAAGTTTTCACGGCCAGCAAATTCTTGCTGGCTTTTTATTATTAGTGATCTAAATCACATTAAACTAAATTGCCTACCACTAAATAGGTAATGTAAATGAGTGATTTGTTAACCACTTGTTTTGCATAAATAGTAATTTACAGCCGTATGCAACCCTCTCTTAACAAATGAGTTTCAAAATGCTTGATTCAGATCAAGGTGGCGCTTTTTTAATCACAAATGCCGTGCAAAAGTTGATGTAAATCAAAGCGAACTCTGTCCATAAATCTTTTGAAACAACCTGTTTTTAGCAGTAATATTAGTCCTAGCTATATTAGCTGATGCTTAACAATTAACTAACCGTTACGGTACATTTTTGCAACACATTGCCTATAACTGGTAACACGGGTTAAGTTCGTTCAACGATTAATAACAATGCATTAATGGAAAGAGTGTCTTCAGCCGACACATAGGAGTAAACATGATTGACGTAGTTGATCTGTCGCGATTGCAATTTGCACTGACAGCGATGTATCACTTCCTCTTCGTACCACTGACTCTAGGTATGGCCTTCCTATTAGCCATCATGGAATCTCTGTACGTAATGACGGACAAGCAAATCTACAAGGACATGACAAAGTTCTGGGGTAAGCTTTTCGGTATTAACTTCGCTCTAGGCGTGGCTACCGGCCTAACCATGGAGTTCCAGTTTGGTACCAACTGGTCTTACTATTCACATTACGTAGGTGATATTTTCGGTGCACCTTTGGCGATCGAAGCACTAGTAGCCTTTTTCCTAGAATCGACATTTGTTGGTCTGTTCTTTTTTGGCTGGGATCGCTTATCAAAACGTCAACACTTAGCCGTAACTTGGCTTGTAGCCCTTGGGTCTAACTTCTCAGCACTTTGGATTCTCGTGGCAAACGGCTGGATGCAAAACCCAGTTGGCGCAGAATTTAACTTCGAAACCATGCGTATGGAGATGGTGAGCTTTGCTGAGGTTGTTCTAAACCCAGTTGCTCAGGTTAAATTCGTTCATACGGTTGCTTCTGGTTACACGACTGGCGCAATGTTTATTCTAGGCATCAGCTCATACTACCTATTAAAAGGTCGTGACATCGCGTTCGCTCGTCGTTCATTTGCTATCGCTGCCTCTTTCGGTATGGCTGCGATCCTATCCGTTATCGTCCTAGGTGATGAATCTGGTTACGAGCTTGGTGAAGTTCAGAAAGTGAAACTTGCTGCAGTAGAAGCAGAGTGGCACACAGAACCTGCTCCAGCAGCATTCACTCTGTTTGGTCTGCCAAATCAAGAGACAATGCACACCGATTACGCCATTAAGATCCCTTACGTGATGGGTATCATTGCGACTCGTTCATTCGACGAGCAAGTGACTGGTCTACGTGATTTACGTGACCAGCACGTTGAGCGTATCCGAACGGGTATGTACGCATACGAGTTGCTAGAGAAACTGCGTGCTGGCGACAAAACTCCAGAAAACATGGCAGCGTTTGATGAAGTGAAAGGTGACCTTGGTTACGGTCTACTTCTGAAACGTTACACCGACGAAGTTGTTGATGCGACAGAAGAACAAATCCAAGCGGCAGCGGATGATTCTATCCCTAAAGTTTGGCCACTATTCTGGTCATTCCGCATCATGGTCGCGTGTGGCTTCATCATGCTGTTCGTATTCGGCGCGGCGTTTATTCAAACATGTCGTCAGAAGATCGAACAAAAGCCTTGGATTCTTAAAGCGGCACTATTTAGCATCCCACTACCTTGGATTGCTGTAGAAGCAGGGTGGTTCGTTGCCGAGTACGGTCGTCAGCCATGGGCAGTGGGTGAAATCTTACCGACCCACGTAGCCTCTTCTGCGCTCACTGTTGCGGAACTATGGACGTCACTGTTCGCCATTCTGGCGCTCTACACGGTGTTCCTCATCGCTGAAGTTTACCTAATGGTTAAGTTCGCGCGTAAAGGGCCGAGCAGCCTGAAAACAGGCCGCTACCACTTTGAACAAAACGCTAGCTCTGTTGAAGACAAAGTCGGCCGTTCAGTCGAAGTTTAAGTGAGGGATGATTAAATGTTTGATTACGAAATCTTACGCCTTATCTGGTGGATCCTAATTGGTGTCCTAATGGTAGGTTTCGCTGTGACCGATGGTTTTGATATGGGTGTTGCTGCGCTTTCACCTGTTATTGGTAAAAGCGACACTGAGCGTCGTATTATGCTCAACACGATTGCCCCTCACTGGGATGGCAACCAAGTTTGGCTAATCACTGCTGGTGGTGCGCTATTTGCGGCGTGGCCATTAGTGTACGCAACGTCGTTCTCTGGTTTCTACCTAGCAATGTATGTAACTCTGGCTGCGCTTTGGTTACGTCCACTTGCTCTTGATTACCGTTCAAAGATCGAAGAACCAAAATGGCGTAAAGCTTGGGACTACGCACTTTGCTTTAGCGGTACCGTACCACCAATCATCTTTGGTGTGGCATTTGGTAACCTGCTACAGGGTGTACCATTTGAGCTGAACGATCTGCTAATGTCTCAGTACAAAGGGACTTTCTTCGCGCTACTTAACCCATTCGCTCTGCTCTGTGGTGTGTTAAGCCTGATGCTATTTGTCCTGCAAGGTGCAACATGGCTACAGATGAAAACCACTGAAGCGTTACATGAGCGTGCACGTAACGTTGCTCAAATCGCAGGCCTTGTTGCGGTGGCACTATTTGTTGCTGGTGGCTTCTGGGTTCAAAACATCGAAGGTTACGTGTTAACGAGCACAATCGATACGTTTGCAGACTCTAACCCACTAAACAAAGAAGTGGCTCTACAAGCAGGTGCTTGGATGACCAACTTCGAAACTTACCCTGCAATGTGGATTGCGCCAATTCTTGGTGTATTCATGCCATTGCTCGCGGTAGTAGCATCTCGTTTTGAGCGTGGTGGTTTTGCTTTCCTATTCTCAAGCTTGTCTAACGCAGGTGTCATTCTTACTGCTGGTTTTGCAATGTTCCCATTTGTCATGCCTTCAAGTTTGGTACCAAACCACAGCTTAACCATGTGGGATTCAACGGCGAGTGAGCTCACTCTCGGTCTGATGACAGTGGTTGCGGCGGTAATGGTTCCTGTGATTCTTGGCTACACGACTTGGACTTACTACAAAATGTTCGGTCGTCTAGATAAGAAACATATCGAAGACAACGACGTTTCAGCTTACTAAGGAGCATTGACTATGTGGTATTTTGCATGGATTTTAGGTGTACTACTCGCGTGTGCATTCGGAATCATCAACGCTCTTTGGTTAGAGCACTCAGAAATGATGGACAAAGACAGTGAGTAATCTCGCTGCGCAGGTCGCTAAGTTACATGCACCTGTTGATAAGACTCTGTTTAGAGTCTTATCCCTAGTTCTGGGTTTCTATCATGTTGCTATGGTGATGTGGGATCCAGAACTCTATTCCGCCTCAATTGGTGGCTTTAATGCGATTATCTCTCCACTGATGATCTGGGCGATCTGCTCTAGCATGGTGTTTGGGGTAGGATTTAAACCACGCAATTGGTACTGGCAGCTTTTGTTCAGTCCATATTGCTCACTGACGATACTGATTTACTTAACGGTTATTCGGCTGTTGTAGTGAGGTGGGGTTAAACTCCATACATTTTGTATAAAAAAAGCGCGACTCCTTGAAGGGGTTGCGCTTTTTTTTGTTTCAAGCTTTGAAAACACTCAATTACCCTTGCACTGGTAGTGACGACTTGCGTTATAGTATCCCTTTAGCAAAAACCAAGTTGTGGACACAAACGTGCAGGATACCAACACAAAGTTTGAGTGGCCGGTGACGGTTTATTATGAAGATACCGATGCGGGAGGAGTGGTTTACCATTCTAACTATTTAAAGTTTTTCGAACGTGCTCGTACCGAGCTACTTCGCACAATTGGTGTATCGCAACAACTGTTATTGGAACAAAACCTCGGCTTTGTAGTCCGACACATGGACATCGATTTTTTACAAGGTGCTCGTCTTGACGATCACCTGACGGTAACAACTCAAATTGCTGACCTTAAAAAAGCATCCTTAACCTTCTGTCAGGAGATCGTTAATCCTGACGGTAAAACATTGTGTAAGGCAATGGTTAAGGTAGCATGTATCGATAATAAGAAAATGAGGCCAAAAGCTATGCCTCAATCAATAGTTATGGAGTTAACTAATAGTGACCGCTGATATCTCGATGCTTGACCTCTTCTTACAGGCCAGCCTGTTAGTAAAGATGGTTATGCTGATTTTGTTAGGTATGTCGATCGTCTCTTGGGCGATGATCATCAAGCATAGTAAAGTGCTTTCTCAGGCTTCTAAAGAAGCAGAAACGTTTGAAGACAAATTCTGGTCTGGTACTGATCTTTCGATCTTGTACCAGAACGCCAAGAAGCGTAAGGACGAACTGGGGGGGACAGAAGAGATTTTCTATTCTGGCTTTACCGAGTTTGCTCGTCTACGCAAATCCAATGCAGATTCTCCAGACTTTATTATGGAAGGAACAGGACGTGCAATGCGCGTGGCGGTTTCTCGCGAAGTGGATGAACTTGAGACTAATCTGCCGTTCCTTGCGACGGTAGGCTCAATCAGCCCGTATATCGGTCTTTTTGGTACGGTATGGGGTATCATGCATGCCTTTATCGCGCTAGGTGAAGTGAAGCAAGCCACGCTCGCTATGGTTGCTCCGGGTATCGCAGAAGCACTGGTTGCAACGGCAATGGGTCTATTTGCTGCTATTCCAGCAGTGATGGCGTACAACCGTCTAAGTAACAAAGTCGGTAAGTTAGAACATAATTACGCGACCTTCTCAGAAGAGTTCCACAGCATCCTACACCGTCAGGCTATGGCGGGCAGAGAATCGGGTAAGGAATAACTGCGATGGCTGGTTACCAACCCAAAAAGCGCAAAATGACTGCCGAAATTAACGTGGTGCCGTACATCGATGTGATGTTAGTACTGTTGATTATTTTTATGGTGACGTCACCTTTTGTTACCCAAGGCGTTGATGTTGAATTGCCAAAAACAGCAACAGCACAGCCCGCCTCCGAATTAGCGGGCGATAGTGATGCGAGTTTTATCATTGTCGAAATCGACAGAGAGGGTAACTTGGGCTTGAGCGTGAATGATGAAGAAGTCATGCGTGGTATTTCACTGCAAGATCTTATTGTCCGTGTAAAAGCGGAACTGTCGCTCAAACCCGATTCGCCTGTTGCCGTAGGTGGTGACGCTGCAACGCCATATGCTGACGTTGTTTTGGTACTGGATGAATTAAGCCGTGCTGGTATTCCTAAGGTTGGATTGCTAACGGACATAAAGGAATAGCTTTCGTTGTCCATGAAAGAAACTAAATCTAAACAGAACGACTACAAGAAGCCGATAGCGATATCGGCGGCTTTGCACGCACTCTTAATCGTCGCCTTGATCTGGGGGACTGATTTTACCATGTCGAAACCTGAGCCAACGGGCAATATGGTGCAGGCTGTGGTGATTGACCCAAGCCTTGTTAGGCAGCAAGCGCAGCAAATTCGTAGTCAGCGTGAAGAAGCGGCGAAAAAAGAGCAAGACCGTTTGGATAAGCTTCGTCGTGAAAGCGAGCAGTTAGAAAAGAACCGCAAAGCTGAAGAAGAGCGGATCCGTAAGCTAAAAGAGCAGCAAGCGAAAGAAGCGAAAGCCGCTCGTGAGGCTGAAAAACAACGTATTGCTAAAGAGAAAGAGCGCAAAGCGGAAGAGCAACGTGCGCGTGAAGAGAAGCAACGTGTCGCTAAGCTCGAAGAAGAGCGCAAAGCAAAAGAGCAAGCGATCAAAAAAGCGGAACAAGAACGATTAGCCAAAGAAGCGGCGATTGCTAAAGCTGAGCAAGAGCGAATCGAACGTGAAAAAGCGGCCAAAGCGGCTGAAGAGAAAGCACGTCGTGAGCGTGAAGCAGCGGAAAAAGCGGAACAAGATCGCATAGCCAAAGAAAAAGCAGCGAAAGAAGCCGCGGAGAAAGCTCGTCAAGAGAAAGAACGCTTAGAGCGAATTGAACGTGAGCGTAAAGAGCAAGAAGCGGCACTGAACGATATCTTTGCTGGCCTAGAGACGGAGGCTGAAGCCAATACTTCAGCTCGGTCAAGCCACGTTGCAAACGAAGCGCAGCGCTATGGGGCGATCTATACCCAACTTATTCAGCAAAATCTCCTACTGGAGGACAGCTTTAGGGGAAAGTCTTGTCGAGTTAACTTGCGTCTGATCCCTACTGGAGCAGACGCAATATTAGGTAATTTGTCGGTTTTAGGCGGAGACAGCCGTTTGTGCGCAGCTACGAAGCGCGCGGTGGCACAGGTGAACAGTTTCCCGCTGCCTAAAGCCCCTGACATTATCGAAAAAGTTAAGAATATCAATTTAACCGTAGTACCTGAGTAATAAGGAAAAGCTTGTGTTAAAGCGACTAGTATTAGGATGTATGCTCACTGTGATGAGTGCGTTTCAAGTAGCCAATGCGGCACTGGAACTTGTGATTACAGATGGTATCGATTCGGCTCGTCCAATCGCTATTGTGCCGTTTAAATGGGAAGGCAGTACTAAGTTGCCTGAAGATGTCTCTGCGGTGATCGCATCGGATCTTCAACGCAGTGGTAAATTTAGCCCAGTGGCGACCAGCAAAATGCCACAAACACCCTACAGCGATGCCGAAGTAGACTTTAATGCTTGGACTGGTTTAGGCGTGGATGCTTTAGTTACCGGCTCAATCTCGCAAGATGCCAAAGGCGACTATGTGATTAACTACCAACTTGTTGATGTGGTTCGTGGTCAACTAACTCAAGGTCAAAGCAAGGCGCTTAGCGATGATGGTCAGTTGGTACTATCGAAAGATCATGTACTATTTAACAAGCGAGCGACGGTACCGGGTAAACGCATGAGAGAGTACGCTCACCGTATCTCTGATCTGGTTTATGAGGCACTTACTGGTGAGAAGGGCGCATTCCTGACTCGTATCGCCTATGTGGTGGTGAATGATAAAGATCAGTTCCCGTACCAGTTACGTGTTTCTGACTACGATGGTTACAACGAGCGCCTTGTGCTTCGTTCTAAACAACCTTTGATGTCACCAGCATGGTCACCAGATGGTAAAAAACTGGCTTATGTTAGCTTCCAAAATGGCCAAGCTGAAATCTTCATCATGAACATCTACACAGGTGAGCGTGAGAAAGTTACGTCATACCCTCGTCACAATGGTGCGCCAAGATTCTCTCCGGACGGTTCTCAGCTCGCACTCGTGTTGTCGAAAACAGGCAGCTTGCAGGTTTACACGCTAGACCTGAATACTCGTAAATTGACTCAAATTACCAGCGGTCGAGCGAACAATACTGAACCGTTTTGGCATCCAGATGGTAAATCTCTCATCTTTACTTCGGATCGGGGTGGAAAACCTCAGATTTATCAAGTAGATTTGGCAAGCGGATCAACCAAACGTATTACATGGCAAGGGAGCCAGAATCTAGGTGGTCAAATTACCCCTGATGGTCGCTTCCTGGTAATGGTCAATCGTAGCAACACCGGTTTCAACCTAGCTAAGCTAGATCTTGAAACGGGCGCTATGCAGACGTTGACCAAAACGTTGCTAGATGAGTCTCCAAGCATCGCGCCAAATGGCGGTATGGTGATTTACAGCTCTATCTACAACAAAACCAATGTTCTTTCTATGGTGTCTATTGATGGACGCTTTAAAGCAAGGTTACCGGCAACAAATGGTCGAGTTCGTGCTCCAGCATGGTCACCGTTTTTGTAGCAAGTAAGTATCAATAATAAAGGAAACTATAACAATGCAACTAAACAAAGTTCTTAAAGGGCTTCTAATTGCGCTACCAGTTCTAGCGGTTACAGCATGTAGCTCAAGTGACGATGCGGCAAATGCTTCTGGTTCTACTGAGACAAACCAAACTCAAACTGTAGACAACACAGTTGTTTCACCAATCGACCAAAACGGCCTATTGTCTGAGCAAGAGCTAAAAGAGCAAGCACTACGCGAAACTCAAACTATCTACTTTGCTTTCGACAACGCAACTATCGCTAGTGATTATGAAGAAATGCTAGCAGCACACGCAGCATACCTAAGCAAAAACCCAGCTCTAAAAGTCACTATCGAAGGTCATGCGGATGAGCGTGGTACTCCTGAGTACAACATCGCACTAGGTGAGCGTCGTGCTAACGCAGTTGCTAAATACCTAGAAGCTCTTGGTGTTCAAGCTGACCAAATCTCTATCGTAAGCTACGGTGAAGAGAAACCACTTCTTCTAGGTCAATCAGAAGATGTATACGCTAAGAACCGCCGTGCAGTTCTAGTGTACTAATTGAGGAAAACCTCATGTTCAGTAACCTTAAGCGCATTGTTACGCTAACGTTACTGGCAAGTGCAGCGAGTACTGTTCTCGCTGCACCAGCTCCAGTATCCGACCTAAGCGGTAGCAATTCCGCCACTTCTTCGTCTTCAGTTCGTAGCAACGAAACTGATGTTCAGCGCTTAGAGCGCCTATTGGAAAACCGCAATCGTGTTCAGTTGCAAATGCAGCAACAATTAGACGATATGGCTAATGAAATTAGCGATTTGCGTGGCCAGCTTGAAAAAAGTACCTATGACATGCAGCAGATGTTGCAGCGTCAGCGAGAGTTATTTATTGAACTCGATAAAGTACGAGCTCAAGCGGCAGCCCCAGTAGCTAAGACAGAACAGCCAGATTCAGCGGCTAACACTGGTGGTACATTTAGCTCTGATATCGATGAGCAAACAGCGTATCAAAACGCAGTAGACTTGATTCTTAAGAAACGAGACTATACGGGTGCGATTGCTGCTTTTCAGCAGTTCCAGAAAGACTATCCAGATTCGAGTTTCACGCCAAACTCTCACTATTGGCTTGGCCAACTTTACTTTGCTAAGAAGCAAGATAAAGACGCAGTGAAGAGCTTTGCTGCCGTGGTGACTTACAAAGATTCAAACAAGCGTGCGGATGCACTGGTTAAACTTGGTGAAATCGCCGAGCGGAACAACAATGCTGCGCAAGCGAAAAAGTACTTCCAACAAGTGGTTGACGAGTACCCGAACAGTGCTTCGGCTAAGCTAGCGAACACCCGCTTGAATTAATAAAAATTGCCATGAAAAGGAGCGCTCGTCGCTCCTTTTTTCTTTCCTGTCTATCTTATTACTAGGGAAACTGGAATAGACTCGCTTGTTGAGGTTACAATACGCGGATTACCGGAAGTTGCGTAGAGCAAGAGCAATGAGCCACATATTAGATACGATTGAAACAGTTTACCCTTTCCCTCCAAAGCCAGTACCGCTGACATCTGAACAAAAACAAGCGCATGTTGAAAACATCAAAGCGCTGCTTAAAGAAAAAGATGCGGTCCTAATTGCCCACTATTACACTGACCCTGAAATTCAGGCGTTAGCAGAAGAGACGGGTGGTTTTGTTGGCGACTCCCTCGAAATGGCTAAGTTTGGCAACCGCCACCCAGCGAGCACCCTAATCATCGCTGGTGTTCGCTTTATGGGTGAATCTGCCAAGATTCTTACGCCTGAAAAACGTATTTTGATGCCGACCTTAGAAGCCGAGTGTTCACTTGACCTTGGTTGTCCAGCGGATAAGTTTACTGAATTCTGTGATGCACACCCTGACCATACCGTTGTGGTTTACGCCAACACTTCGGCGGCGGTTAAAGCACGTGCTGATTGGGTTGTGACATCAAGTATCGCACTAGAGATTGTTGAGCACTTAGATTCTGAAGACAAGCCAATCATCTGGGGTCCAGACCGCCATTTAGGTTCTTACATCGCGAATAAAACTGGCGCAGACATGTTGCTTTGGCAAGGTGAGTGTGTGGTTCACGACGAGTTTTCCGCCGACGCTTTACGCAAGATGAAAGGTCTTTACCCAGAAGCCGCGATTTTGGTTCACCCTGAGTCTCCGGCAAGCGTTGTTGAACTCGCAGACGCAGTGGGTTCAACCAGTCAGCTAATCAAAGCGGCAAAAGAGTTGCCACAGCAGAAGATGATCGTTGCAACCGACAAAGGTATCTTCTTCAAGATGCAACAGTTGGTTCCTGAGAAAGAACTGATTGAAGCGCCAACAGCAGGGGCGGGCGCGACATGCCGCAGCTGTGCACATTGTCCTTGGATGGCGATGAATGGCCTGAAAGCGATCGAATCGGCGCTACGTGATGGCGGTAAAGAGCATGAAATCTTTGTTGACGAAGAAGTTCGTGTTAAGTCACTGATCCCATTGAACCGTATGCTCGACTTCGCTGAGCAACTGAATATGCAAGTGAAAGGCAACGCGTAAACGTAGAGTGTTGTCACAGATATAAAAACCAGCTTTCGTGGCTGGTTTTTTTATACTTGTGCTTGGGTTTAAATAACCATTCGTGAGTTAGAGGTAAGGAGCACCATGTCTCTTTGGTTAACGTTTAAAAAATGGTTGAATTCCAACCTGTTTAATCTGAGCAATCGCAACCTTGCGCTCTTGGTTGTTGCCTATATTGTTGTTTCTTGGGCGCTACTTAGCCTGAGTGGTGAGCATGCACTCACTTCAGAACCTTCGACCTTTATCTATTTTTTGATGGTGACGGCATCGACGGTGGGTTATGGCGACCATTCACCACAAACCTCGCTCGGTAAGTGGATTGTCGCATTGCTTGTTATTCCGGGTGGATTAACCCTGTTTGCGGCTTTAATTGGACGCTTAGCAGGCGGCGCCGTGGATTACTGGCGTGCAGGTGTATTAGGAAAACGGAGAGTTGGTGTGGAAAATCATATATTGCTTTTAGGATGGAATGGACAACGCACTATTCACCTGATTCGAATGCTGCAACATGAAGAAGAGGGAAAGCGCCCGATTGTGTTGTGTAGTCGTTCGGATATTGAAAACCCACTTCCTGGTGAAATTGGATTCGTCAAAGTGACCAGTTACACCGACACACAAGAGATGGAAAAGGCCGCAATTGATAAGGCTGGCTGTATTGTGGTTGATAATTTGGAAGACGATATTACTCTTTCGGCCGCTCTCTACAGCGCTAATGTCAATCCTAGTGCGCATTTACTCGCCTATTTTAAAGATGAGGCGTTGAGCCGACTGCTAAACCAGCACTGCCCGAATGCTGAGTGTATTCCAGCTGTAGGGGCAGAGATGCTTGCAAAGGCAGCGGTTGACCCAGGTTCGAGTGCGCTTCATCAAGAGCTGTTAGCGTCGACTCGAGGTATGACGCAATATTCCACCGTCTATCCGCAATCTATGTCACCGATTAAGGTCGAACTGGCCTTCGACTATATGAAGCGCCACTTTCACTCAACCTTGATTGCTTTAGATGTAGGAAAAGGAATAGAACTCAATCCGGATCTGGAGCGTGAGATTGTCGCCGGAGCCAAGATTTTTTATATCGCCGACGAGCGAATAGAGAATTTTGAATGGGAAAAACTCAGCTAGTATCAATGGCCGTTCGGCTTTGCGAGCGGCCATTTTCAATAGTGTTACTCTTGTTCAGCCAGCATTGAGCCGCGCATAGCCAGTCCGCACAGCATGGTTGGAATTGCGTTGAAGATCTCTTCAAACTGTTCTAGACCTTCAATCCCTTGCTCAGACAATGTAGCGATTGAGGTCTCTGGATCGTAAAGCATACTTAGCGATAACAGCACGCCGCCAAGTAAGGCGTTGTCTTCGCTGTCTTCTGGCATAATGGTTTCCCAATCATCACGAGAAAGCTGCCAGCCTTGCAATACGCCTTCACAAAAGTCGCGAGTGGCTTCAGTGACGATATCTTCTTCATCTAGTGCGCAGCCTTCTGGCCACTGCCACTGGTTCGACAGTAGAGCAGGGCGGTATGCATTCCATAACGCTATAATCTGCTCAACATAGCTCTCGAGCTGCTCGCCATCACTAAAAGGCGCGACTTCTTCACCACCCCATAGGAAAGGTAGCCATTCATGGGGAGTAAGGATATGAGGTGCGGCTGCCATGGCAGTAATAAAACCATGGGTCTTCGCTTCGTTGATGAGCTTACCTTCAAGCTCTGGTAATGCGAGCAGTTGTTGTAGAGTCAATTTAGACACCCTATTAAAATCAGGACATGTGATATGGCAATGGTAACAGCCCAGACTTGGGAGAAAAAGGTTGCTGTCACGATATATTCGCTATAATTTTTTATAAACAGTCAAAATTCAAAGATTTATGGATATACGTTCATCACTGAAACGGAAGAGCATCGTCGCCCTAGCGGTTTACCTCGCTATGGTGATCACCTTAATTGGTACCATTAGCTATTTGGTGGTAGAGCCTCCTACGCGTGAACAACTAGAAATGAATCTCGATTTGCGAACTCAGCTCATCTCGTCGCAGATTGGGGAGCCAATTAACAGCTCTCTGGGGATCTTGCAGGGAATTGTGAGTTTGGGCAGCAACCCTGATGCTCAAGAACATCAGGCCGCTATGCTATATAACCTCTTCTCTCTGATTGATGGCGTTACCGTTAGCGGCGGTTTGTGGCCAGTGCCGCCCTCCATTGATCAGGATACGGGGCTTAAAAGCCTTTTCTTTAACCGAGCTAATGATGGGCAGGTGGATCGGATTTTGTCGTGGGATAACCCTGAATCCGGTGGATACGATCAGGAATCGTGGTACGTTTCTGTCGTCGAAAAACCGATCGGTACCGTTTCTTGGTCCCCGGTTTATATTGACCCTTTTACCCATGTTCAGATGATTACCGCTTCTTCGCCTTACTACGTCAATGGTGTCTTTACTGGCGTGGCGACGGTAGATATCTCACTAGAAACACTCGTTGAATTTGTTCGCTTACATGCTGAGGAGTATGACTTAGGGGTTATCCTGAGGGACGGCTACGGTGACGTGATCATGGAATATAACTTTCAGTTGGCAGATGGTATCTATATTAGCCAGCATCAGTTCGGGGATTTCAACTGGAGCGTCGATGTGGTCAACGCCAAACGCTTAGTGGACGAACAGGTTTATGATGTAGTGTCTAAGGTTGAAGCCGCGATCGTACCGATCATGCTTGTTTGTGTCATGCTAGGTTACTTCCTTATCAACCGTTTTCTCATTACGCCAATCAGTGTCATCGCCCGCAGTGTTGATATGTCTAAAGAGGGCGGTAGCATCGACATCCGCTACAACAGCAATGATGAGATTAAGTATTTGATCGATTCGTTCAACCAAAAAACGATCTACTTAGAAGCAGAAAAAATCAAGGCTCAAGCCTCTACAAAAGCGAAAAGTGCTTTCCTTGCGACTCTGTCTCATGAGATTCGAACCCCAATGAATGGGGTGCTGGGCACCGCGCAGATCTTACAGAAGACAGAACTCAACCAAGAGCAGCGCAAACACCTAAAAACACTCTATGAGTCAGGGGAGCACATGATGACCTTGCTGAATGAGATCCTCGATTTTTCTAAAGTAGAGCAAGGGCACCTTGAGCTTGAGTACCATCCATTCCCGTTGGAATCGATCATCGGCAGCGTAAACAGCGTTTACTACACCTTGTGTGCAGAGAAGGGGCTGCAATTTAAAGTCTATTCTGAAGTTCCGACAACGCGTTGGTATAAAGGTGACAAAGCTCGTTTGCGGCAGATTTTATTCAACCTGCTCAACAATGCAGTTAAGTTTACCTCACGAGGCTACGTTGAAGTCTATTTCAAAGAAGAACAGCGCAACGCTCGAAATTACCTACTGATCCGAGTGAGAGATACCGGCATAGGCATTAAGAAAGATGCCCAGCAGAAAGTATTTAAGCCGTTTGAACAGGCAGAATCTTCCACCACTAGGCGCTTTGGTGGTACAGGGCTTGGTCTAGCGATCGTAAAACAGCTATGTGAACTTATGGAGGGGGAAGTGCGGCTTACCAGTGAGTTGGGGATTGGTTCGAGCTTTGAAGTTTCACTCTGTATTGAGCAGTGCCAGCCAGTGTTCTCTGAGTTGATTGAGCATCGCAAGCTGGATTACAACGGCTTAAAAGTGCTGATTGTTGAAGATAATCGAACCAATGCAATTATCCTGAATACCTTTATGACCAACAAAGGGTTTACTTGTGAGTGTGTAGAGAATGGTGAACTGGCGGTACATGCTATTGCAACAGGAAGCTATGACTTGGTGCTTATGGATAACCATATGCCTGTCATGGATGGCGTAGAAGCAACTTCGGCAATCAGAAGCCTAGCGGGCTCTCAGAGTGAGATCTTAATCTTTGGATGTACGGCCGATGTGTTTAAAGACACGCGCGAACGAATGTTTGGCGCAGGGGTGAATTACATTGTTTCTAAACCGATAGACGAAACTGAGTTGGATGATGCCCTACTAAGCCACTCAGATAAGTTATATCAGTTCAAGTCAGAGCTATTCCGCTGCTCAAAGGAAAATACTGCACTCAAGCTTGAAGAGCCTTTGATGATGTTTTTCATGGCGATTGAAAATCAAGAACTCGCAGAGGCGCAGGAACGTTTAGGCTCAATAAAACAGCAGCTTGAAGGCATGGCTGTCCCTTTGCTTCAGGAGAATATCGATACCATTTCATCCTGTTTGGCCGCAGGAGAACTCCCCAATCAAGATGACTTAGATGTTCTTGCTGTACAAATGAAAGACTACTGTAATTAAATTACACCAAGTTGAGTGTTTTTTAATCTAGATTTCAATAGGTAGCGAATTTATCTAACTTTATCACCAAAAGTGGTTGTTTATTTACCACTTGAGTTTAACTTCAGCATCCAATTCTGAATAATTAGTGCTCTAATAGCGACATAAACCAGTACGTCTTCTGGTTGTGGTTGAAAGTTTTATTGTGTCGTTGTTTTTGTAGTAATTTATGTTGAGGTAAGGGTAAAAATGAAAGCTCGTGGGCCTTTTTGCATCCGTAACGCGGCTGCAGATACGTTTGCAATGGTAGTGTTCTGTTTTGTATCTGGAATGATCATTGAGATCTTTATTTCAGGAATGACTTTTGAGCAATCGCTGGCATCAAGAACGCTTTCTATTCCTGTAAATATCGCCATTGCGTGGCCATATGGGCTTTTCCGCGACTTTATGCTTCGTCAGGGCCGACGCATTTCAGATTCTGGTGTGGCGAAAAACCTAGCTGACCTCATCGCTTATGTTCTGTTCCAGTCTCCGGTTTATGCTGCCATCCTGTTCACGGTAGGCGCTTCAACGGATCAAATTATTACGGCTGTAACGTCTAACGCTATTGTCTCCTGTGGCATGGGCGTACTGTACGGTTACTTCCTTGATATGTGCCGCAAGTGGTTTCGAGTACCGGGCTACTATCAACAAGCCTAGTTGGTAAGCCGCAACCGCTTCAGTTGGACTAATCATGAACGAATTAGCTAGTAAGTGAGCAAACAAGCCAACAACAGCGCTTTTTTTCGGGATTGGGCTTGACCTAACTTAATAGAATCATTAAATTAGCGCCTCGTTGGTTAACGAAACTAACCTACAATACGGTGAGTTGTCCGAGTGGCTGAAGGAGCACGCCTGGAAAGTGTGTATACGGCAACGTATCGAGAGTTCGAATCTCTCACTCACCGCCACATTCTAAAAGGTCTGATTTATCAGGCCTTTTTTCATATCTGAATGTTCTAAAAGATAGCAAGAGCCCACACTGGAGCTCACACATGCTATCAAACCATCGATTACCCTCACGCAAAGCATTGTATCTTTTTACCAGTAGAACAGCAGCCTGTTCGACCAACTAAAGCCATTACCAAGCCAGAGCTTAAGTCGCTTTTACAGGCTCAGCGTCACCGTGAGCCTTTTATGAGTAAGAACTCTTTCCTACCTAAAACTTTTCACACTGGCTGACATCTAGAACGTAATCTCGAAGTAAATTCTTTTTGTAGCCGATCTTTTTCGGGCAAAGCACATAGTCGTTATCTGGAATGATCTTGTGAAGTAAGATGATGTTAGAGATGAAGGCAAAACCACCGCCTATGATTGTTACTATAAGAAAAAATTTCTTTATATTTTGCAAAGTAAAATAACGCATTGTCATAGGTTGAGGAGTCAACGTTATTTCAGCTTGTTCATACCAAACGTATATGATTAAAGGCAAGGATAGTAAAGTGGTCATGCCAAGAATAGAACCAGACACTCCAAAGATTATTGACATAAAATAAAGTGGATCAGCAACTAATTCCGATGAAGGATTAAAAATTTGTGCGATATAAAATTGCCAATAAACCCACCAAGTAATAACCGACATTGCAAATGCAGTTAAAACAAAAGCGACACAACCTATTTTATTCGCCATCAAATTCATCAACTACAGCCTCCACTAATCTTTTTTCAAAATCGGTCTCTTTATCAATAAGCCATACCCCAAAAGCAGAGAAAGCAAGGATACTTAAATAAACGGGAACAGTTACAGGAAGTGATAGCAATCCAGCTCCAAATGCGACCATTTTACCCAAGAATAGAGCTGTGCTAGCAACGCTTACCGCATGAACCAAAAGCTTAGCTTCATCAACTTTAAAGAACTTTTGAGCCATCCAGCTTGTAGCTTTAGAAACGCCTTTTCTTCCATGAAACAAGACATACTAATCGATAGCCCATGAAGGAAAGTTGGCAACCTCAATACAGCATAACGTCCTTGTATTTGTTCATGTTTCTGTAGTTTTAAAACCGACCAAACCATAACGAATAAGAAGAAAAAGAATAGGTTCGATATTGCCAACCATCCAAAAACGATAAGAAACATTAAGACAATAATATTTTCCAAATTTGTTCCTAACTAGCTACAGTAGTTAATCATTTTGGGATTTTAGCGTTTGGCACAGATCTTCAGTTATGGCATAAGTTCGACTAGAGTATCGACTGGAGAGCTTGCGTTCACTTTTGCATTCCACATAGTTAGTTACGTTCGCGTGGGATTGATTATAAAGTCCTATAGCAAGCAATGGAGCCACAACCAAACCGAGGATCACTAAGACACGATTAGCATCTCCAATAGGTAAACGGAGAGTAAACTCATCTTTAATCACATAAATAATCAGGTATGGGCATATTAATAGCATCCCAAAGCTCGCCCAAATATTTAATAGGCCATCAAGCACAATCTTACCATCGTTTGAGAAAGCACTGGTGATTTGGTCACTGACCTGAATGTAAGCTCCAATAGTTACTAGAAGGCCAATTATTATTCGCACAAAGTTCATTCGAAATACTTTTCAGCCTCTTTTACAAAATCTTCAGAATAACCATACTCATTATCTATATGATCAAGTCCCTTACCGATGTAAAAAGAAGTTACCGTAAAAAATAATCCTGTTGCCAAAACGCCAATTGTTGCAGGGACAAAGGCTGCCGTAAGCAATGCTGCACCTCCCAATGAAATAAAGCCTTTAACCATATCGACAGAAGAGTTACCAACAAACTCTGCCATGGTAGCTTCATCTCGTAATGCATAGTCAAGGGCATTAATACCAATTGAAACAGCAAACTCTAAACCGACATTAAAGCGAACGTATCGAGTTGCTCCTTTTAGATCATTTAGCCCTAAGCTCATCTTAATAATTCTTGAGTTATTTGCTTTCCACTTATGACCACGCTCAAGAGTTTTCAGATGCTTGCGATAGTTTTTGATAATGATCCAGTCTTGACCATTAATTGTTTTTGTATAGGACTGGACTTTTAATCCACCTAAACCTTTAGCAACCATGTATGCATCATACGAACCTTTACCTAAGCCCAAACCATAATTTTTTATATCACCTAACGTACTTTTGCCCCCTAAATCTTCATAGAGATTTTGGGCAAACTCTTCAGCTTCTTCAACAGATAGCCAAGCATAATCTTTAATTGGCTGCTCATAGATCACTTTCAGCTCTTTCTTTCCTTCAGGCGCTAATGGATTATAAGGAGGCCAATAAGCATTTTTAGGGTCTATCTGAGGAGTAGCAGCTTGAGAAGCCGTAGATGCATTTGAGGGGCTTAATTGCTGGCTATTAAGGCTTTGGTTCGAAGGTGCTGACGTCATCGAAACACCTGAACCAAAACTTACATTTTCTCCCACATTAACCGAACTATTTGACTCAAGAATGAAGTTATCTGGGCAATTACACAGAATTTGATATCCACTTAGTGCCGCTTGCTGCCCATTAGGAAGATAGACTTTGTTACCATTGCCGACAGGAACAATAATCCCTTTACCTTTACAGCTTTTACGCCCAGAGGCGCAAGAGCCGTATTGATGAATAGAGGTTGCAGGCTTCCCTTCAACAATCACATCATTATGACCTTCGAGTACAACACCGCCTGTTGTGGTTCCTGTCCCTTTAGTAACAAACTTCATAACAATACTCTTTGGTTAATGTTGAATGGTTTTCCAGCCTAATAATAGGAAACACGATGAAGCGTAGCGCTCTTCTTGAATCGAGGGGGAGTGCTCTGGGCATTGAAAATTGATTTTTTTGAAATGTTGAATTGCGAGATCATTTATCGTTTTATGATTCATCTTATTCACTTCTCTGACAAGAGTCAGATAGTCTCCAACTTCGGTATCAAATAGCTCGCTGATGAGCTTGAAATTCGAACTAGGGAATGTAATCGTTTCTTCCTTCCCTATTTCAATGAGCGTATCTAAAGAAACGTCTAAGTGATACGACACTGGCGCAAATATTCCGTTACGACTAAGGAGCGTTCCATCAGCAGAAGAGGCAAATCCAAAAATGAGGGAGAAACCAAACATGTCATGCCCGTAGTTAAATTTCATATTGATCGACATTTCTAAACGATTGAGATCGGAGAACGAATAAACCTTCCACTTTCCTTTTAAAGCTTCGTCACCATTTGCGTTCATACGTATACATTGAATATAAGCATCCAATTTTGAACAAAACAGAGCAAGCCCACTCCTATACCCCGCTTTGCCAATCCAAGAAGTTTCTAGCCAAGGCTTGTTAGAAATTGTTCGATCTTCTCTCGCTATACACCAAAGTGGCAGCTCAGCTTGATAGTTGTTGCCATTGGGCAGATAAAACGCGACTTTCTGATTCTTCATATGATTAATAGTGACTAAAACAAAAATCCCATCAGACTACAAAACCGGTTTAAAAGTAAGGTTAGCTTATACAAATAATTGAGTATTCCTTAGAGATAAAACGGAAAATGTGATTCCCATTCAAAGAGTTGAGCTAAGACTTAAGGTGTCTGTCCCTGCAACTTTTGCTGCAACTTTCTAGTGAGTCGTTTTTATGGCGCGGGATCAAGCGACCCAACGGAGTGGCGATGAACAAGACAGCCGATTGCTCGTCATTATGGCCTACACATAGGCATGAACCATGCGATGAGTGATGAAGAAAATGCTATTTATTTCAATGTAGGCAGTGGTTTTTGATGAGCCACCGAATCAGACTAACGAAGAGGCTGCATATAAGCAGCCTCTATGGTATTACCTACCGATAACCATCAAATCGATAAATTTGATCTAGGATTTCCCCTTGTCCGGAGCTGACATCGGGCCATGTGATGTCATACCAGAAGGTTTTGAACGATAAGTCGCTACTGCCTGAATTAATTAGCTCGTTAAGTTCATACGACCCAGTGTATTCTGGGTGGGTTACTTCTATCGTTAACCGCCCATCTACTACATACCAAGTAAAACCAAACTCACCATCTTGTGCATCGACAAACGCACCTTCTCCATTGGGTTTAAAGTAGACTTGCTCCTCTTCAACAAAGATCCGTTGACCATTGCTATCTGCGTAATGACCGACGAGCCAGTTGCCGCGAACATTGGGGTTTATACCAGCAAGCAACTCGGCGTTGAGCTTACTGCCATCACCCATCTGTTGATAACAGCTGACCAAGGCTGAATCATAATCTTGCAATGTGCCATATGCAGCTGGTTTGTCTTTGTCTTCATCCCACGGGGAGTTTTGTACAGAGCAACTGTTGGCCATGGACACATTCGGCTCGTAGGTGGTCAGTTCCATACCACTGATCTCACTAAACTCTACACCATCGTCTTGCCACCTAAAGAAGCCAAGTAAACTAAACTTCCCTCCTTGCTGGGCGATGTAGGCGAAATACTCTTGGTCACCACCGTTATTAATCGACACTATACCATTATCATCAATCGCCCAGCTAAAGGTGTCTCGGTAACCATCTGATTCATAATAATCGCCGCTGCCGTTGGCGAGGAACTTATAGCTAAGCCAGAAGGTATCGCTCTCCTGATAGTGCAACGTTCGTCCTTCTAAATAGCTGCTATCAATACCGATGTAACCGCAGATATACGCTGCTGCTAGATAGTCACTATACTCATCAACGTCACCTTGGAGCAGTAAGTTTTGCGATTCACAAAGGCGATAGCTAGGATTTAGGACTTGCTCTAAACGCTGCTCTGCCACCTGCTGATCGGTAAACAATTGACCAAGGTTACTGGTCCAGCTAAAGCGTTGTGGAACCATGTCTAAGTTATACATATCTATGCGTTGGCGATAGTAAGCACTCGGTGTTGGTTGGATATTATTGCCGTCAATCGGAGCGGTTAAGATAAGATCCGGACCGTTGCTGACAACATAGCTGTCGGGCAAAACACCATCGTCGGTTAAGGTAAGAGGAACCACGGTTGGCGTACCATCGGTCAAGCGTGGGTCTTGAGTAACCGCAAACCATTGACGTGGGGAGCCGTCTGCTAAGTATTGGAAAGTCTCGTTGGGCAATGAAGCGGCATAACGATTCAAGCCTGGAATGATTGAACCATCTATGTCGTACATCGATGTTCCACCAGAGCGAGCTGCTTCGATTCTTTCCGCAAGTTGAGAGACATCGGTGCTACCCCATTCATCAAAAGAGAGGGTTGTCCAAATATCATCTTGTTGGCGGCTGTAGATGCGATAAGACTGACCTATGTTGTCACTTGCTGCAGTAAAGTTGTAATCATCTAGCGCCAGATGTGCCCAAGTGACATACTCATTGCGTTCAGTGTCAGAAACATCATCAGAGTCCATTTGCCACCAGTGGAAGCGATAACCCTCTGGCGACTGTTCATCCACTCGTTTGGTGTTGTCATCAGCAAGCACAAATCGTTGGCCGAAATGTTGCTGACTTCCATCAGGGCGGGTAAGTAGCTGATAGTCGTACCAATAGCTAGTTAAGTTGTCCCAATTGTTCGCAGTGTAGTTAAAGTCGGCGTACTCCTCATGAATACCATCTTGTGGATTATCCCAGATCGGACGGGCATAACCATACTCATAGCTACCATCCTGATTGTTGGTGAGACTTAAAACTGTGTTAATGGTACCATCGGCCTCCCAATCTTGCTTATCTTCGACTTCAATATCGATAAGGTCCTGGATCACGGTACGATTATGGCTGATATAATCTTGTGGCTGTGTTTGGCCGTTATTTAAGTCGAATCCTGCTACCACAAACTGCTTCATTGTCGTGGTCACGACTTGCTGGTTGTTATTGGTCGCAATATTTAGATTAAAGTGCTGAATGGTATCGATGCCTGTTAATTCAGTGGGGTGCTGACGTGAGCTGAAATCAAGTCGGTCAAACTCACGTTGACCATCACCATTGACTCCTCCTTCAGGGCTGGCATCGCTTTCGTCGACATAACGCCAAAATGTTTCAGTGTTACCACTAGGGCTGCGGCTGCCAATATCAAGCAGTTGCCCCTCGAACTGTGCGTTGCCATCGAGATTAAAGTCAAAGCTAAATTCGTGGACTCGGGTAAAGTTTCCTGCCAAAGCCCATTCGCGACTCTCGGTTTGACCATAGACTTGGTGGTCATCTGCGGTGTAAAGGTGGTTGAGCGTTGTGCGCAGCGAGCCATCATTTAATTGCTCGACTCGTTTGCTAACAGCAACATTAAGCAACATAGGTTGTCGATGATTGATGTTAAGTACGGCTCGATGTGCGTCGTTGCTTTGATAAGTGTCGGCGACGGATTTGGTGCTGTCATCAGGGTAGGCGTCGCTGTTATCCCCCACGTTATCCTTATCTTGGTCTGCCCATTCGGTTGGATCGTCGTCGAATAGGTCGGCATTATCGCCTACTTGGTCTCCATCGTTGTCGGCCCACTCTTCGCTATCGTTGGGGAATAGATCGATAATACTGTCTACACCGTCACCGTCGTGGTCACCTGCAATATTGGGATTGTTGGCTTCACTGTCTTGTTCGTCTGGATAGCCGTCGTTATCATCATCCAAATCAGCATTGTCACCTACACCATCCAAATCAAAGTCTTTTGTCTCATTGGGGTTAAAAGCGAATGCATCTTGGTTGTTACCCACACCATCACCATCGCTATCCAACCATTCATCTCCGTCATTGGGAAAGGCATCGAGCGAGTTTGGCACCCCGTCTCCATCATCATCCAAGGGGGGATTATCCTGACTAGGAGGCTGGACCGGCGCTGGTGTATTGGCGAGCTGGTCCTCTTCGGTGTTATCTAACACCTGTTTGATTTTGTTGCTCACCGCTTCAACGACCATGAGTGCAGGAACCGTTTGACTCGCGTTGTTTCCCGCACTTTGTACATCCTGAACCAGATTGACCATTTGTTGTGGGGTAGAAGGTAATACCTGCTCGGATTTGACGATGTTTTGTGCCGCAAATGTCGATTTCTCGTTGCGAGTGGCGGGGTCAAGGTAGTCATCAAATAGAGCGTCAGGATCAAGCCCAAGTAAACTGGCTGCTTCATTAGCCGCTTGTTGCTTGAGCTGCTGATATTGCTCGGGGTCAGATAGTGCCGTCGGGTTCTTGTTCATGATTAGGTTGACCATCGACGACAGTGGCGTAATGTTGGCTTCGCCGGCGGGCGCAGAAAGTACCATGCTGCCTTGCATCACTTGACCACCGGGATTTGAGTTATTGATGGTGTCTTCATCGATTGTTTCACCAGCAATAGCGTGCACCACGATTTGATATTTTTGATAGTCTGGGATCGCAGAGACATCGAGCAACGCCACGCCACCTTCACCGGTTATCGCGCTCGGTTCACTTTCTGCGTCGTGCAGGAAGTCTTGGTTAATATCGAGCCATACCTTCGCGTTACGTAAGTAACCATCTATGGCTTTGACTGAGTATTGTGTTGCCGTGGTGGAGCCTGTGGAAGAGGGGTTATCTCCGCCACTGTCACACCCGACTAACAACAGGGCACCAGTTAATCCTAGCGCCAAGGCGACCTTGTTGACTCTCATTTTGCCTCCCTAGCAATTGCGCACTTCATTGGGTCACAATCAGCTTAGAAAGCAGTCAGTTAAAGCTCATCACCCATTTGGGGGATGAATGATTCTTAACTGCGCTCGGCTTGATTTATATCAATTCCGCTAGACGTGAAGGGGGACTTATCCATCGCTCAGTTGGTGCCGGTTTACGCTCAAAAAAATAACGACTCAGCAGTTGATTTTGATGGCGACAGTCGGTCTTGTGTAAGATTTGTTTGATTTGGCTGCGCACTGTCTCTTTCGATACATTACGTATTTTGGCGACCTCGCTGCCATCGTAGCCTTGTGACAGCAAGTAGAGGACTGCCAACTCCGCGCTGGTTAACAGTTCTAATGGCAATCCTGATGAAGTGTGTGTGGTTAATTGAGCAAAGCGGTTCTCCATCTCGCGCTCCGCTAACCAAAAGTTGCCCCAACAACCTAGAAACTGCCAAACGTTTTGCAACTGAGATTGGTCACGCGGGCTTAACCTCGCGTCGCCATGGCTACTTAGCATCAGGTAGTGTCCATGGTTTAGACGTACCAATCCACTATGAGAATGGTGAAGGTCGAGTGTGGGCACCAAGATGTCTTGAAAAATTGGGTCGCGAATGGTTTTAACCGGTAGCATCTGTTGCATGTACGTTAAGTCTCCCATCAATCCAATCTTCATGTAGTGGTGAAAAAAAGCATCATGGTCGATGTGTTGCTGATAGATAGCCATTTGATGCATAGAAAAACCATGAACATATTGGTAGATGGGATTTTGACTGGCATCGATAATCATTAGCACAAAATAATCCAATCCCAATCGATTCAGCTCGGAGGTGAGTAAATACTCTAAATTGCGGCCAGACAGATTGACGTATGTTGACCGTTGCATGCAGTCATTCATTGGCACCACCTTGATTTGCATCCCACCTGAATCGTGGGCATTGACTCGCTACCCTAATGACAAAACTAGCCAAAAATAAGCAATATCAATACAACCTAGATCAAACTATTGAAATACCAAACGTAAAAAGCCCCAATTGATTGACTTGCGTGCACCTTTGTGAACTAGAGTGCAGCGGCTGTTCCGTTACCTACCGAGCACGACTGTTCTGATCCTGATACACCCCACACAATACGAATTATTGAATGAATTGTTAATAGTGACGAGAGTTCTATATACTTCGCACCTTATAACTGGTCAGAGCTATAACGCTCGCTTGATGATTTGAGATCCATAAAATGCAAAAAACTATTAGTGTTGTTGTTTCAATGCTTTGTCTACTCGCGCCCCTTCCTGCATTTGCTATGCAGATTTTTGTTAAAGTGCCTAGTGGAAAAACGATCACCTTGGATGTTGAAGCGTCCGATAGTGTTGAAAATGTAAAAGCCAAAATTGAAGATAAAGAAGGCATAGCGATTGATAGCCAGAGTTTGATGTTTTCTGGTCTTGTGCTTGAAGATGGCAGAACCCTTTCTGACTACAATATACAAAAAGAAACCACTCTTCAGGTCACGTTAATAAGTACTGATCCGGTTGAACCTCCAGCTATCGATCCTGATCGTGATAGCGTTCAGGACACTCCTCGCGCTCATGAGGTTGTTCAGCAACACATCGCAACTAACGCGACGCAACAAGCCAACCTTTTGTTGGCCGTGTTGCCTTCGACTGAACCGATTAAGAGTCAATCCAATCTTTCATCAAGTAGTTTCAATATAGCTAATCGAACGTCTGATAGTGGTGTTCGTATTTGGTCTAGTTTCACGGCGCAACAGACGGTGAAGGAGCGTGTCGGCTCTGTGGCTGGGTATGACGCAGAGACTAAGTACTTAGTCTTTGGCATGGACGCACCCGTCACCTCAACCTCTGTATCAGGGATCGCTTTGGGCGTGTTTGAAACTAAATTGTCGGCTGAAAATACCGCCAAATCGAGTGAAACCGGTTTTTCCGCTTTGCCATATTTTCAAGCCTGGGTTGATGACACTCTGTTTATTGAGTTTGCGGTTGGCAACCAACAAAGTCGCATTGAGCTTGAGTCACTATCCAATTCAGCGAAAGGTAAGACCGACGCGAGTACATGGTTAGCTTCTGCTCAAATACAGCAAGAGATGTTTAATGCTGAGCGTATCCCGTTGGCGTTATTTGTGACCTCAGATTGGCTCTATACACACAAAACACTAGAGGCTTATTCAGATTCAAGTAATGCTTTTTACGATGAAAGCTCGTTTCGTAACAGCTTGCTTCGTATTGGTAGTGATGCAAAATACAGCCTTGAATATCAAGATTTCCTTTTAGACAGCGTTTTCGGGGTGAAATACCAAAAAGGGCTCTTAAGCGGCACACACCAAGACTACGATGCATTGGTAACACTGATGAAAATGAGTCTGGAGTGGCAGTCTTTCATCTCTCATCTTGAATATGAGTACTCACAAAGCAAGACGATACGCACCAAGCAACTTCAATTTGCGCTAGAGTATACCGCTCAGTTTAACCAAGATCTGACCATCAGCACATGGAGTAAAATGTCTTCTGCGCAACAATTTTCTCCTCAATATGCCAGTATTGGCACCAGATTCACTCACCGAGACTCGGGTATTAGTGCAGGATTCTCACTTCCCGTTATGACTACGGGAGAGGTGCTGTTGTCCTTTGACATCCCTTTGTGATGCCACACAGCAAGGCTCCTCACTCAACGCCCGCTTTCAATTAAAAAGACGTCCACGGACGTCTTTTTAATTGCCCAATACACCCACGGCCCATTATCAACAAACGGGGTAATGCATCATCCCCTTCTCGTTGACGGGTTCTAAGGTGTGTGATGAGATGGTCACCTCTATCTCGGCATCGCAATGTGCCATGATTAACTTTTGACAGAATCAAGGATAAAGGTGACCAACATGAAATATAGGCTTATTAGTATCGATTTAGCAAAAAATGTGTTTCAGATTGCTGTATTCGACCGACAAAACAGACCGGTTTCGAATTGCCAAGTACGCCGAAATAGATTGTTGGACACGTTAAGGCAATATGCTCCAACCACTGTTGTGATGGAAGCTTGTTACAGCTCAAATTATTGGGGGCGTGCAATTGAAAAGCTTGGGCATACGGTGAAGCTCGTACCTGTCCTTGCAAGGTTTAATAAATACCTAATTTTTAATCACAACCTAGTTTCGGCCTCGTTCCGGGACAAAAGCGCCTTAGATAAAGGTCATCAAACTCAGATTTCAAGACTGGTTTAATCAAGTTCGAAAAGCAAAGGTTCTTGCTTCCACTCCGCAGGAAAGCCCATTGCAGATATGAAACGATTGGCTATCGGATATTTATCAAATAAGTGGGCTAACGCAGGTCCAAGCTTTTCGTCGAATTTAAGCCCTGAGTATATTCGTTGTAACGCAATTACCGAAGTATATAAGCGGTTCAACTGATCTTCTTCCCGTTTGTTAGGGTTTGGTCGAGTTCTTACTAAAGGAATACCGTTGCTCATAATACGCTTGATACCGTTTGGTGCAGGTAAGTTACGTGAGAATAGGCGCGTGTGATGGCCGCAATGATTGCGAACTTGTTGTAGGGCTACCATCCATGAGCAAAGTGAAGTGAAATTTTCAACATCGAGTTTTTTCTTCGCAAATCGGTCTAGTTTTAAATCGCGAACAGATTCAAGGCTTAAGCTTTGCATCAGATTTACTAGATTGCCGAATGTCATCAGTTCAATAGCTACCCAACCCGGAGGAAGATCTCGGTAGAATGGACAAAACTCGTTGTAATACTTTTTTTGGTAATGTTGTGCAAAAAGTTCCTGTGAGCCTATGAACATATCGCGAACTCGGCTAACGGTTTTGACTTGGTTACCATTATTTACAAACAAGGCTGAATCTAGATACCAGAAAGGGTTGTTTGTTTGATTTGTCATCCATTGATCAAAGGAAGAACGAACTCCAACTTCGACTTTTTCAATTATATTAAAGAGATAACTACGCAGCTCAGCGTCAAATTGATAGAGTTCGTAACCATGAGAAAAAAATGTATCGCCATTATACATCTTTGTTTCGGCATCTTGGAAAGGTGATAGATACGCCTTAAAGCGATAATAACTACAACGACTTAGGATATTGGCAGCGAACTTTTTAGCTTGTTCATCTTCAAATTTTAAACCTTGCTCTGCTAGCTTGGTGCAAAGTTGTTCACTGGTAAGGTAAGGTTTTCTGTATGGCACTAAATCCGTCATGCGCATCTCTGAATTTTAGGCAAAAAAAAGCTCCCACTCTTACGAACCGAAGTTCTGGAGGAAGCCATTGTTAAGCTCATTATAATCAATTTTGGCTGAGATTCAACTTACTTAATGCCTAAATGACACCTCCGCTGTTAGGAAACTATCATCCATTCGGATTTGGACAAAAGCGCCTTAGATGTACTCGGCGCTTTTCAGACTATTTGGTTTAGATACTCTTCAACTTAGCTGCCAAAGCGGTTTCTAATTTATCGATACCTTCTCCATTTTTCAAATAAGTTTGAATTCTGTGTCCGTGAAGATCTGACGGGATATGTTCTAGTGTTTGGCTGATCGGTATTACTATCTTGCCTAAAGTGTGTGCAATTCCAACTTCGTACATCACATTAGGGTTACGTCCAGAAAAATCGGCAATGACAATCTTAGAGCGATAGATTAAGGAGAAGATATCTTGAAGTATCGTCGAGTGCTCCCAAATGTCGTCGGCTCTCTGACAGCGGTAACCCGCCTGATTACATGCTCTAACAATACCTTGGTGAACATCGTCAAAACCTGCAAATGGCATCATTATTGACACGAGGTCACTCTCAACCTCAGTGCCCGGTATTTGAAAAATGTTTGGCGTAAAAATAATGGACTTTGTTGACTCTGTTGGAGCAGTAGAAACTGACACGTTGTTTGTTAACGGGTAATTTCTGTCTAAGAAATTCGTTACATCATCAAGAGAATTTCTATGGTAGGTAAACATACTCTTCAGAACGTCACCTACAGCAGTAGGGTAGTCAGGGTCGCCAAAACTCAGTGCTCGTAGCAAGCGAGGATGGCTCTCGATTATGTGTTGGCAATCAGTTGCATCTCCAATAGTGATCCAATCTGCTTGGTCAAACCCTTCGATTGCAACTATGCGCTTTCTGAGGGCGTAGATTTTTTGCTGATGTTCTTGCATTTAAATTCTCTTTCAAATGGGCTATTTAGATGGGGTTTGAAGTCTAGCTGTTTGTATCAATTATCAACAACCTCAACGGTCATATGCTGAGCGCCATAATAAGTACCTTCATCAATGGTGTAACGTAGTGTCACGCCACAACTCGGGCAGTCAATCTCTTCATTTGGCTCAATGCATTCATCTTCAATCCAATCCCAACCAAAGTGGTTTTCACATTCTGGGGCATGGTGGTTCCTCAAGTCTCACAACTCTCTGAAATCCTAAGCGCATCTTCAATTTCAACACCAAGGTATTCAATCGTGCTTTCGAGCTTAGCATGACCCAGAAGTAACTGAATAGCTCTAAGATTCTTGCTCTTAGCGTAGATCAAAGAAGCCTTGGTTCGGCGCAGTGAATGTGTGCCGTATTGCGTTTTGTCTAAACCGATATCCGTCACCCAGCGGTTCACTAGCGTGGTGTAGTAATGGTATGAAATTGGTTGTTTCTCGCGGCGTGGACTAGGGAAAAGGAAGTCTGTTGGTGCCATGAATGATCCATTGTGAAAGTGTTTGTTGTGTCTTTGGTGTGATCTCAAAGTGAACTTCTTGCTGGATTTTCTGTTGCTTAACGATGGCTCTCGCCATCACACAACCACTATGGCTGACATCTTGCACCTTGAGGTTCCTCAGGTCACAAGACCTCAGCTTGCTATCAATGGCAAGATTAAACAATGCCAACTCAAACAAGACCTCTTCCAATTCAAGTCGAATACGGATGCGCCAAATGTCTTCTAGTTTGAAGGCTTTCTTCTGACCTACACGCTTTCCTTTGTTCCAAGCTTCCATAATGTGCCCCTTACTTCATAAAAATGCTCTTTAAGTAAGGCAGAAATTAAAGACAATGCGGCATCTAATGATATGATTGACGGAATATTTCTATAACAAGAAAACTTCCAATGAATCAAACAGAACAGCAATTTCTCAAAGAGCTTGAAAGCAAGCTTTGGACAGCGGCAGACAAGCTGCGCTCAACGTTAGATGCAGCACAATACAAACACGCTGTACTAGGCTTAATCTTCGTTAAATACGTTTCTGATGCGTTTAAGCTGCGTCAGGAAGAGATCAAAGCAGACCTTGCTAACCCTGATCACGAATACTACCTAGACCCTGCTGACTTCTCCGAAGAAGAGTTAGCTGAAGAAATTGCTATCGAACTTGAGCAACGTGACTTCTACACCGAGAAGAACGTGTTCTGGCTGCCTACAGAATCTCGTTGGCAGTTCTTACAAGATAACGGCCCTCGCGTGATTGGTGGTGCTGATCTTGAGATTGATGGAAAGGTTAAGAAAATCACTTCTGTTGGTCACCTGATTGATAACGCACTTGAGGGCATCGAGCGCGACAACCCGAAACTAAAAGGTGTGCTGAACAAATCATACTCTGCTTTGAAGATTGACCAATCTAAGCTGAACGAGCTTATCAACCTGATTGCGACTATCCCGTTTGTTCATGCTGACCTAAACAGTAAAGACATCCTCGGTCACGTATACGAATACATGCTGGGTCAGTTTGCATTGGCCGAAGGTAAAAAAGGTGGTCAGTTCTACACGCCAGCGTCCATTGTATCGCTGATTGTTGAGATGATTGAACCATTTGAAGGTCGTGTATATGACCCAGCAATGGGTTCTGGTGGCTTCTTTGTGCAATCAGAGAAGTTTATTGAGCGTAGAGCAAACCAAAAAGAAATCGACCCGCTAACACAAAAGCAGAAGATCTCTATCTACGGTCAAGAATACAACCACACCACATGGCAGCTAGCGGCAATGAACATGGCGATTCGTGGTTTGGATTACGACTTCGGTAAAGAACCAGCCAGCACCTACACCAACGTACAGCACCCTGATTTACGTGCCGATTTCATCATGGCGAACCCACCATTCAACATGAAAGAGTGGAATACGGGCGTTGATGATAACGACCCTCGCTTTAAATACGGTAAGCCGCCAGCAGGTAACGCGAACTTTGCGTGGATGCAGCACATGCTTCACCACCTAGCGCCAGATGGCTCTCAAGCACTGCTACTCGCCAACGGTTCAATGAGTTCAACAACCAACAACGAGGGTGAGATCCGTAAAGCGCTTATCGAGAATGATCTTATCGAGTGCATGGTGGCACTACCGGGTCAACTGTTTACCAACACCCAGATCCCTGCGTGTATTTGGTTCTTAACCAAGAACAAAACTGCTCGCACCGATAAAGCGGGTCGCAAACTGCGTGCTCGTAAAGGCGAAGTGCTGTTTATTGATGCTCGTAACCTTGGCTACATGAAAGACCGTGTTCTACGTGATTTCACTCGTGATGATATTCAGAAAGTTGCCGATCTTTACCATGCTTGGAAAACGGGTGCAGAAGTGAATGGCATCGCTTACCAAGATCAAGCTGGCTTCTGTAAATCAGCAACCCTTGAAGAAATCACCAAGCATGACTTTGTACTGACTCCGGGACGTTACGTTGGTGCGACTGAAGAGCTGGACGATGGGATTCCATTTGCTGAAAAGATGGCAGCGCTAACCGCTAAGTTAAGCGAGCAGTTTGCAGAGTCTGCAACGCTAGAAGCTGAGATCAAGAAGAACCTAGCGGGGTTAGGTTATGAGCTTTGATAAGCTACCTGATGGTTGGAATCTAATTCCTCTTGAAGATGCAATGGATGCGATTATTGATTATCGAGGTAAAACGCCTAAGAAAACAGAATCAGGAATACCTCTTATCACTGCAAAAATTGTGAAAGGAGGGTACATTCTTGAACCTTTTGAGTTTATTGCAGAAGATAACTATGACTCATGGATGGTTCGAGGACTCCCTCAGATTGGTGATGTGGTACTAACGACGGAAGCACCTTTAGGGGAAACTGCACAGTTAACGAGCGCAAATGTGGCGTTAGCTCAGCGTATTGTTACCTTAAGAGGAAAGAAAGGCCTTTTAGATAATGATTATTTATTATGCGCCTTACAAAGTGATTTTGTTCAACATCAGTTGGAATCTCGTTCATCAGGATCAACAGTCAAAGGGATAAAACAAAGTGAACTGAGAAAAGTCAGTTTGCCTGTTCCACCACTAGATGAGCAGCAGCAGATTGCCCAAATTTTAAAGTCTTTAAGTAATAAGCTAGTTTGCAATATTCAAACCAACCAAACCCTAGAAGAAATAGCACAAGCCATCTTCAAGTCATGGTTTGTCGATTTCGACCCAGTGAAAGCCAAGATGAATGGTGTACAACCAGAGGGTATGGATGCGGCTACTGCCTCGCTATTCCCAGAAAAGCTCATTGAGTCTGAGCTAGGTTTGATTCCGGAAGGATGGGAATCTAAGCAACTCAAAGATGTACTTGAGTTAGCCTACGGTAAAGCTCTTAAGAAAACAGACCGTGTGGCCGGCGATGTACCTGTATATGGTTCGGGTGGTCTAACTGGGTACCATAATCAGAGCCTTGTCGAAGGCCCCGGAATCATTGTTGGTCGTAAAGGCACTGTTGGTTCGGTGTATTGGGAGCCAAGAGCATTCTATCCAATCGATACAGTCTTCTACGTTAGACCTAGAGCTGGTTATTCATTGAAATATTGCCACTTAGTATTGCAAAACCTTGGGCTGAAAGACATGAACACGGATGCTGCTGTACCGGGATTAAATCGGAACAATGCATATCGTCTCGATGTGATTACTCCTAGTGAAAGTGTACTCAAAAAGTTTGAAGAAATGATGCAGTCTTTCCAGTCAAAGGTCGATGCCAACAATGCACAAAATGCCAGCTTGGAGTCTTTGCGCGACACACTACTTCCTAAATTGCTTTCCGGCGAAATCGAGTTAGATAAGGAGTAGATATGTCTGATTCTGTCGAGAGGAAATACTATCTTAATCTGCCTAGGTGGCCCGAATTTGATATTTTTGACAAGACAGTTGATGGTCTTATCCCTTCTGCTCGTATCGAGTCATGGGAAGACTATGATCGTGTTGTTCGTTTCTACTGCGACAACGATCATGAAGGTAATTTTGTGTTTCGTGGGCAGAAGCATTACAAGTGGCAATTAGAGCCAACATTAGATCGATTGGTGCAAGGTGCCGTAACAGAAGATATTGCCACAAAGCAACTGAGAAATTTTAAGCTCTCGACACGTGGTCGACTACAAGATAAAAGTGTTTTAAACAGCGATACTGAGCTTTGGGCACTTGGTCAGCACCACGGATTGGCAACTCCGCTTTTAGACTGGAGTTTGTCACCGTATGTTGCGTTATTTTTTGCTTTTGAAGGTGCAGATGACCCTACGTGGGTCGATAGCGATACTGGTGAGCTTAACAATTACAGCCGAACCATATTCATTTTAAATAAGGCATTTATTCAAGACCTGAGGGATGATGAAGACGCTCCACAAGCTGGTGAGCAATTACAAATAGTAGAACCTTCAATTGATGACCATGGGCGCTTAGTTAACCAAGCTGGTTTATTTAGTTTTGCGCCCTATGGTGAGATTTTGGAGTCATCACTTGAGAAACATTTAGCTGAATCGGGTGTAGATATCGATGATGTTACGGAAGTGGCAAAATATATTTGCAGAATTCACATTCCAAATGAGCCTGACACAAGGCAGGCTTGTTTGAAAAAACTTCGGAAAATGAATATTCATCATGCCAGTTTGTTTCCCGACTTAATAGGTGCTTCAGGTTATTGTAATGACTTAATTAGAGATGCCATATTGGGAACAGCGAAGCATTCGTTACATTCAGAAGGTTCGCCTTCGCTCATATCTACAGAACCTGAAGATCAACCTGCTGAAAAATTAGAAAGTGATAATAAACATCGCTTGGATAAAGCAAATGTAAGAGGTGCTTTATTGGATGCACTAATCATTGATGAGTCTGTTGTAAAAAGTGTTATTCCAAAGGATTTAATGTATGTCGTTGATGAACTGCTCTCCTTTATCAATGAAAAGGCGGGGGTTGATTGGTATAAGAAAGAATCCATTTTAGCTCGGCTCAGAAATGTAGTGCGTAGGGCTTTGAGAAAACAGCAATTCCCAGATGACTACTTAAATGATGCGGCAGAGAATTTGATCAAAACGGCTGCTGATAAAAGTGAAGAGGTTGATAGGGAAGTAAGCAAGCGTAATGAGGGCGGAGAATGATCACTGAAGACCAACTAGAGCAGCTCTGTCTTGACTGGTTTACAGACCAAGGCTACCTATACAAAAATGGCTACGACATCGCCCCTGATGGCGATTCCCCTGAGCGTGATGATTACCACCAAGTCGTGCTCAAACAGCGCTTGCTTGAGCGTTTAGAGGTATTAAACCCTGAATTGCCACAAGAGAGCTTGGATGTGGTGGTGAATACGGTCAGTACGCCAGACACACCTGTGTTGATTAAAAGCAACCGGGCTTTCCACAAATACCTGATTGAAGGTGTGCCTGTTGAGTACACCGTGTATGAAGACGGGGAAACGAAAACCAAGCACACTCATGTTCGCTTAATGGATTTTACCTATCCAGATAATAACGAGTTTCTGGTGGTGAATCAGTTCACTATTACTGGTACTAAGGGCAATCGCCGACCAGATGTGGTGGTATTTATTAATGGCCTTCCTATTTCAGTTGTTGAGTTGAAGAATCCAGCAGATGAGCATGCGGATATTTGGAATGCTTACAACCAATTGCAAACCTACAAAGATGAAATTCCTGATCTGTTCGTTTTCAACGAATCTTTGGTGGTGAGTGATGGCTGGACGGCGCGTGTTGGCTCTCTCACCGCAAATAAAGAACGCTTTTTACCTTGGAAAACTGTTTCTGGTGAAGACGATAAACCGCTCTGGGATTACCAGCTTGAAACCATGGTTAAGGGTTTCTTTAAGCCTGATTTGCTGCTTGATTATATTCGTTATTTTGTCTTGTTCGAAACTGACAATGATACGGTCATCAAGAAGATTGCAGGTTACCACCAATTCCACGCCGTGCGAGCGGCAGTCGAGGCCACCGTACGTGCGAAACAAGCCGATGGCGAACTGCCTTTAGTTGCTGAAAGCATGGGGCAGTACCAAGTTCAAGCGACAAAAGGCTTAGATAAAATCAAGCCCGGCAGTGGTAAAGCGGGTGTAGTTTGGCATACGCAAGGCAGTGGTAAAAGTATCTCTATGGTTTGCTACGCAAGTAAACTATTGCAACAGCCTGCGATGAACAACCCAACGATTGTGGTGGTGACAGACCGCAATGATCTTGATGGTCAGCTTTTTAATACCTTTGGTATGGCGCATGAAACGCTTAAGCAAGTGCCATCGCAAGCGGGCGGGCGCGATAAACTGCGTGAACTGCTGCTCTCTCGTCAATCTGGCGGCATCATCTTTACCACCATTCAAAAATTTGCCCTACTTGCAGATGAAACAGAGCACCCAGTGTTATCAACGCGTGCCAACATCGTCGTGGTATCGGATGAAGCGCACCGCAGTCAGTACGGCAACAAATCAAAATTGGTAGACGTTAAAGACGCTAACGGCAATGTCATCTCTCAAAAGTTTGTTTATGGTTACTCCAAGTACATGCGTGATGCGCTGCCAAATGCATCGTTCATTGGCTTTACGGGAACACCCATTGCCATGGACGACAAAGACACTCGTGGTGTATTTGGAGAGTACGTTTCTATCTACGATATCCAAGATGCAGTCGATGATGGTGCCACAGTGCCAATCTACTATGAGTCTCGCTTAGCCAAGCTTGATATCAACCAAGCTGAAATCGAGCAGCTAAATGACCAAATCGAAGATGAGATTGGTGAGGACGAAGAGACTGCGAGCCGAGAGAAAATTAAATCTCAATGGGCAACGCTTGAAAAACTCGTCGGCGCAGAGCCTCGAATCCAGCAAGTTGCTCAGGACTTGGTGAATCACTTTACTACGCGTACTGAAACCTTCCCCGGCAAAGCCATGATTGTGGCGATGAGTCGTGAAATCTGTGTTGATCTCTACAATGCGATTGTTGCCATCAAGCCAGAGTGGCACAACGATGACCCAGCGAAAGGCGCAATCAAGATTGTCATGACAGGCAGCGCTTCTGATAAAGCTAAGATGCAGCCGCACATCCATGATAAGAAAACCAAGAAGCTCTTTGAGGCGCGATACAAAGACACTCAAGATGAGCTTCAGTTGGTGATTGTACGTGATATGTGGCTAACAGGCTTTGATGCGCCGTGTTGTCATACCATGTATGTCGATAAGCCGATGAAAGGTCACAACCTGATGCAGGCTATCGCACGCGTAAACCGCGTTTTTAAAGACAAACCGGGCGGTCTGGTCGTTGACTATATCGGCATCGCCAATGAGCTGAAAAACGCACTGAAAACCTACACCAATAGCCAAGGTAAGGGACAACCAACCGTCGATACTGCCGAAGCCTTTTCGGTACTGATGGAAAAGGTTGATATCGTTCGCGGTATGTTTGCGACTCCAGTTGATGGCAAGGCATTTAACTATCGTCCTGATTTCGAAACCGAGGCTTTACGCTTGCTGCCCGGTGCGGTAAACCATCTATCAGGTTTGTCACATACCGATAGCAAAGGCAAAGAAGTACGCGATGGCAAACGTCGATTCCTCGATGTGATGGCTGCGCTAGGTAAAGCGTACTCGTTATGTAATACCATGGATGAAACGCGTGGTTACAAGAATGAAATCGCCTTCTACTCTGCGATTAAAGCTGCGTTCATGAAGCACTCTACCGTTGATAAAAAGCGTACCGATGAAGAGCGTAATACGGCTTTGAAGCAGATCCTCGATAATGCCGTGATTGCGGATGGCGTCGATGATATTTTCTCAATGGTTGGTTTAGATAAACCTAATATTGGCTTGCTCTCTGAAGAGTTCTTAGAAGATGTAAAGAACATGAAAGAGAAGAACCTTGCTGTTGAGTTGCTTGAGAAGCTTCTGCGCGATGAAGTTAAAGCTCGAATGAAAAACGATGTGGTGCAAGAGAAAAAATACTCTGACCGCATTTTGACAACATTGAACAAGTACCACAACCGCAGCATCGAAACCGCTCAGGTCATTGAAGAACTTATCCAGTGGGCGAAAGAGATGCAAGAAGATGCTGAGATGGTAGATAAGCTGAATCTTTCTGTCGATGAAATGGCATTCTACCGTGCTTTGGTTGAAAACGAGTCTTCAGTGCGTGAGCTTGGCGACGATGATTTACGCAACTTAGCGATTGAACTTACTCAGCAACTTCGCAAGTCTGCAACGGTTGACTGGCAGAAGCGCGAAAGCGTTCGCGCTCGCATGCGTAACCTTGTTCGTCGATTGCTTCGTCGTTGGAAATATCCGCCAGATGCGGCAGAAGAGGCAATCAAGCTTGTGCTGGAGCAAGCTGAAGTGCTCGCTGACGGTTGGTATAAGTAAAAAGCTTAAACCCGCAACTTGCTTGCGTTCAATCAGTGTTGTTGAAACAGCTTTGTCTGCATGGCATTGTCAATACCACCAACAGGTTGTGTATCTCTGTCGGGTAGTTTCTACTCGCCGTTAGTGACTTAGTGCTGCTCCGGTGCTGATAAATGTTGCGATATTTTTAGGGTCGTTATCACACTCTATCACTCTTCCGTCATTCTTCATCGCCTTATGCAACCAGTCTGTATATTATCGTAACTTAATGATATTTGATGGTATTGATAGGCGTTAAGTCGTGGATAGTAGAAAAGAAGACTCGATAAATATATTGAAATCCTGGCATTTAGTGGAGTTTTTTCAAGCCTACTCGGTACCAGATAAAGATGACAGTAAAATTGCACCAGTAAACGTATCCGGTTACGAATTGCAGTCCCAAGGTAATCATTTACTTCCTTGGTTAAATCCCGCGGTTCGTGACTCACTCGGACTTACCCCTGGCAAAAAGTGCACTTATACCCTATATCTAGGATTATTCGATAAATCGGCGATAGATAAAAAAGTTGCAGAGTACTTTTCTACCCACAGCCAGGAGGATTGTGTCTCTGAAGAAATAGAGCAAAGAAGAGATAATGAGGGAGCGTCTTGCTTTGCTAAACTGATGTTGGATGAGTTTGGTACCCCTCGGTTGGATACCTTTTCGGTAAGCACGCTACCGTGGGCTTTAGCAGAGTTACTAGGGGGAAGGGCTGGGAGTATATCTCAGGAACGATTTGATAGTCGGTGTGACGATCTTAACGAGTTTTTGGATCGCTGGGAAACCACCTTGCCTAACCACTCTAGCGCAGAGGGAAGGTATACTCTTTGTGTGAAAAGCCTAATGAGCTTGGTTGACGGGCTTTATCAATGGGCTGGCATTTCCAATCAAGATTTGTCACTTTCAGAGAACTCAAAGGTTTACCCGTTTCAGATGGCTTTTTATGAGTATGAAGCGAAGTCAGACAATCTATTGGAGAACAAAAAGGCTCCAATAAAAGTTGAAGACGATAATGAAGATGAATCTAAAGAGGACGAGTCTCAGTTACCTATTCTAAATAGCTTCTATATTCGAGATATAGAGCGGGCTATTAATGCTATTTCCACTGGCAGGGCCAGTCAGCCCCTTCAAACCTATTTAGGACAATCCAGTCATAAGCATGTTGATCTGTATACCAACGGCTCGATGCCGTTGATTCATAATCACTTGAACCCCAAAGAAACACCAGAAGGAAGGTGGCTGACAGAACCTGCTCATAACATGTCTTTAATGCAGCAGTTTGCCATCAATACGGTATTTAAGGAGCTTAAAACAGGTGGAGTGATCTCTGTTAATGGTCCTCCAGGCACAGGTAAAACGACGTTATTACGGGATATCATTGCACAAAATATTGTTGAGAGAGCGAAAGTATTGGCTTCCTTTTCGAAAGCTAGTGATGGGGTAAATTCAGAAGGGTTCCTTGTTGAAGAACTCACTGATTTTGAAATGGTTGTGGCGTCGTCAAACAATGCTGCCGTTGAAAATATCTCCAAAGAGCTTCCTCAAGCAAAGTCGATAGCTGACAGATACGCTAATACCAGTTTTTTTCGTTCTGTAGCAAATCAAGTGAGTGCTGATGAAAAGAAAGGTCGTTTACAACCCCTGAATGACAAAAGACTGAGCTGGGGAAATATCTCTGCTGCTATGGGAGCTTATAAAAAGAGGCAAAGGTTTCTCGATCGCTTTTTCTTTAAATATCACTATGAAAAAGGCAATGAGCCAGCGGTTAGGGAACCGTCTTTAGATTTTCTAAATTTTTGGCAATATCGCTCAACTTATACCGGGCCTTTTTTTAACGCGGCCAAAAAAAGCTTTAACGAGAAGTTATCTCGTTTCCATGAGTTGAATGACAAGTTAGCCTATTTTGATAGCCTGCAAAAGACTTTCGATGAACATCAATTTGATGCTGATTTGCATCAAATGAAGCTAGTTCTAAATCAGCTAGAAAACGATGCCCATGCGCTCTCTGTAGAGCTAGATGTCCTTAGTTCAACAAGAAATGCTGAAGTGAGAAGGGAAGAAGAAATTTCGATTTCCCTTGAGCTATTGAAGGTTAACTCGCCTGGTTGGTTTAGTCGATTATTTAACACTAAGAAAAATAAACAATATAAGGCTTCACTATCTCAAAAACTCGGTGCGTATGAAAATGTAAAAAAATCTATCCGGTTGATTGTTGGTGAGGTTGAAGCCAAAGAAATCGAGATAAAAGGGTGTACAAAGAAAATTTCACAGCAGCAGGTGGATATTCAATCTAAAGAGCTAGAAAAAAGGAAGCTCCAAGAACAGTTAGATGCCTATAAAACTGAGTTTAAGGGGTATCACTTACCGGAAGTGACTGATGATATCGAGGGGCATGATAGGCAGAGGCACGCATGCTGGCAGCATGAGACTATTAATGAATTGCGGTCTGACATCTACTCGGCTGCGTTACAACTGCACGAGGCTTGGTTGATCGAGGCTAGCAATCTGAATAGTTTTCGATCTCAGATACATAAAGTGAGTGATGTTGTATTAGGGAAGAGTCGCGAGAATGCTCTGGCGATTTGGCAGATATTCTTTATGTTTGTTCCCGTGGTTTCGACGACTTTTGCTTCATTGGGAAACATGTTTTCTAAGCTGCCGCCAGAATCTCTAGGTTGGCTCATGATTGATGAGGCAGGGCAAGCAGTACCACAATCTGCGGTAGGTGGTTTGCTTCGTGCTAAGCGAGCTGTGGTGGTTGGAGACCCTCTGCAAATTGAACCTGTGTTTACATCTCCACCAGAGCTGATTGACTACTTAATGCAATCTAAGTTGCAAGAGAAATCAGAGAAGTGGGACCCTTGTATGTGGTCAGTTCAGACGTTAGCTGATCGCGTTAATCCGTATGGCTGCATGATTGATATGGATGGTGAAGAACAATGGATAGGTATACCGTTATGGGTACATCGTAGATGTATTGAGCCCATGTTTAGCATTTCGAATGAAATAGCTTATAACAATCGAATGATACATGGCTCTGACAACAATAAAGATGTTGAGCCAAGAGCTCATAAGGCTTTAGGGCAAAATCGCTGGAATGACTCACAAGGAGACTGTGTACTCAAACAGTATAAACGTGAGTTGGGTGAAGATGTTAAAGCCCTTTTACTCGAATTGGCAGCGCAAAATGGCGACTTAAGCAGCATCTATCTAATAACACCATTTAAAGCGGTAAGAAAAGAGTTGAAAGAAGATCTGAGGCGTAGCAAGTCTGAGCTGCTTAGCAACTCGAGTTGGAATAACAAGGAGTTTAATAACTTTTTGAATAACAACGTAGGGACGGTGCACACCTTCCAAGGCAAGGAGAATGATACCGTTATTTTGGTTCTCGGCTGCGACACTAAAAATAGTGGCGGGGCATCTTGGGCTTCTTCAAAACCAAATTTGTTGAACGTAGCGGTTACCCGAGCCAAAAAACACTTGTTTGTTATCGGTGATATTCGGGTTTGGTCCGACAAGCGATATTTTGACAAAACATACAGAAAGTTGAATCACCTTAGTACGGATGCTTATTCGCAATACGAGAGTCCCACACAATGCAAAGAGACATCACCTACTCCTTAGGTGAGTGTTTGCCTTATGCTCTGTGAGTTACTGGATTATCAACATAGCGTTAAGCTATCGTTCAAGAAATCATCGTATTGATAGTTATGAAATGCTACTAACAACCTAAATAGGACAGACGTGTCTTGGCAAGTTCAAAGGCGAACAACAATGCGAATACTTTGAGAAAATTCAGGCTTCACTATTTGCCGTAGGTGTTAAGTTTGCTTATTCATTTGATACATCGGGTAGTCAGCATGCAAGGCATATCATGACTGATACTGGGTGGAAGATATCCCTCGACCGAGGTCTAGATATTTATCAACTGTACGATGTAAATGACGCTTTCAGCCTTACGAATCGATTACAGAAGCACAGAGCGCGCAAGGCATTTGAAGTTACATATATCAAAATAGCGTAATAGACTCTTTTTTAAGAAGACCCACAACGTCAGAGGGCATAAAGGGATAACAGACTAGTCGCGGTATAACATAGTTTTGTTTCTTTGATTGGAATACTCAAGTGAGCCGATAAAATCGTTGTTACCAAAGATAATGCTTTACCACACGTGACAATGTTTGGAAAGCCACAATGTAAATAATTGGCAGGACTCAATGTTTACCAGCGACTTTTCCGCAATAATACATCAATAGTAATGGTTGTAGCTTCAGAGAACCGCATAAAAGGAGTCATGCATTTTGCTTAATGAGATAAAATATAGAGTTTTTGTATCACGTAATACAGAGCAGCCAAGTACAAGTGAAGTTTATGCTCGTGCGGTTCAAAGCTTAGCTCAAAAAGTTAATATCGACCCTTATGCACTCAACAGAATTGAACTTGAAGCTCTTTCTCAAAGGTTAAAGAAAAATGGGGACTTGTATCAATTTAACTTAGAGACTAACAACAGGGCCCCTAGTGCAGCAATTAAAAAACTAATTGAATTTGTTGAGGAAGAAATGTCGCAAGGAACAACTGGGCACTGTTGGTTTGTAGGGGCATCTTATGGGGAAGCCAGTGAGGATCAGACTGCTCGATTCTTGAAAGAAGGTCTTTGGCAAAATGGCTATCAGGATAGATATCTCGATGTAGTCCGTAGTATGCAGCCGGGCGACAAAATTGCCATTAAATCGTCATATACACGAAAGCGAGAGCTCCCTTTTGATAATAAAGGCCAGACTGTTTCAGTAATGGGGATCAAAGCTATTGGTGTGATTACACGTAATCATGGCGATGGCCGGTCTGTCGATGTTGAATGGCAACCACGAATTGAGCCTGTTAGTGAATGGTATTTCTATACCAATCGCAGCACTATTTGGCGCGTTTCTCCCGATGATTGGATGACAGAGGGCCTTATTGACTTCACTTTAAATAATAAACCCCAGGATATAGATCGTTTTCGCAATGCTCCCTATTGGAAGGAGCGCTTTGGTGATACCCCTGTCGATAAACAGCGTTTTAAATGGACTCAATTTTACGAAGAGTTTGCCGACAAGCTATTAACTTACAAGGATGATCGTGCTTCTTTAATGGCAGCCATCCACGATTTACCGAACAAAATTGAAAGCATTTCTGTCCTTCAAGATCAGCCTAAGGAAGGCACAAAAGAGTTGCTAAGTGATATTTGCCCGTTTACCGTCTTCGGCCTGTTTAACCGGGGCATTACCGATGCTAACCGAATAGCCATCGCAAGCGAGCTTGCTGCTTTTTTGAAAGTTGAAACGCCTGTTCCTCATTCTTTTGAAGGTATCCCTGTTGTTAATAATCAGCGCTCTTGGTTTTTTGGATATAAATACCGACGGGGTGAACATGACATTGATACATTATGGAACCTTTTTGAGGCCGCCATAGAACACGCTAATAACTCAGAAACTGGTACCGCAGAGGCACTTTACGACGCTTATGAAACTGCGACTAAATGCTGGGGAACCGGCTGGAACCTCTCAATGGGGCTGTATTGGATTAGACCATGGAAGTATCTGACACTTGATGGCCAATCACAGACATACATCACTAAAAAGCTGGGTTTAGAAATAGGCAAGAATGGCGAAAAAGGTCGCTGTAGCTCAAGAGATTACTTCGGTCTGATTGATGATCTAGAAACACGATTTCAAGAGGACGCCTACCCCGTACACTGTTTTCCAGAACTGTCGCTCTCGGCCTGGCTATTTAAGGATACCGACACATCTGCGCATCCGAATGCTACTGACCTTGATGACGAGGAGCTATCAGCAGAAGAAGTTACAATTCAGACAGCGCCTATTGAACCTTATACAATTGATGACATCATTGCCGACGGTTGTTTTCTTGAAAGAGAAAGCATCGCAAAAATAATTACTCAGCTTAGGCATAAGAAAAACCTTATCCTCCAAGGCCCTCCGGGCACAGGTAAGACATGGCTCGCAAAGAAACTTGCATATGCGTTAATGGGCCAAAAAGACGAAAACTCTCTGCGTGCTGTTCAGTTCCACCCCAATCTATCATATGAAGATTTTGTGCGTGGTTGGAGGCCATCAGGCGAAGGAAAATTAACTCTCGTTGATGGTCCATTTCTGGAAATGATTAATGAAGCCAAAAAAGATGCGAGCATCAAACACGTAGTCGTGATCGAAGAAATTAACCGAGGAAATCCTGCTCAGATTTTTGGCGAAATGCTCACATTATTAGAGGCTGACAAGCGCACGCCAAGTGAAGCTTTGGAGCTTAGTTATCGTCGAGCTGAAGGCGAAAGAATTCATATTCCCGCTAACCTTTATGTTGTTGGCACTATGAATATTGCCGACCGTTCATTAGCACTTGTTGACCTTGCTCTACGTCGCCGATTCGCATTCTTTGATCTTAAGCCAGCACTCGGTGAGGCATGGCGCAACTGGGTTAATAGTAAGGCTGGTATTGATTACGATTTTTTGCAGTTAATTGAACAGCGCATAGCCTCACTAAATAACGAGATTTCAAAAGATCGTAACCTGGGCCCTCAGTTTAAAATCGGCCACAGTTATGTAACACCACCGTTAAATACAAAAATTGAAGATGCTGCAGCATGGTTTCAAGGTGTCGTAGAAACTGAAATTGGGCCGCTTCTTGAAGAATACTGGTTTGACGATATAGAACGTGCTATCAAATCCAAAGACTCTTTGGTTGAAGGCATCTAATGTCTGCCGTTATTGAAGCGAAAAGCCCAACCACTTCGTCGAGACGATTAGGAAAGATTCCTGTTCGTAACCTGTGGTTGTTGATGCTCTATGCTTCAGACCTTTATCGCCACCTTGGCACCAATAAAGTCGACGTAGAAGACAACCCAGAAAACATAGCAGATTTGGTTGCCGAGATTCTCTGTCATCAAGTTGAAGAACGCATGAGGCGAAATTTAAGCTATGGGTATGAATCGAAAGTTGCTGTAATCAGTCGAGTTCGTGGGCGCATAGATACCCTAACCACCGAGCGACAAAGGCTACTTGAAAAAGGAAAGGTATGCTGTCGCTTTGATGAGTTAACGGTAGATACTCCCCGTAATCGTTATGTTAGATCAGCATTAGAACGTTTATCAAAGCTGAATATTAAAACATCTCTAGCGCATAAATGCCGAGCCTTAATGCTGAGTTTAGAACGTTTAGGCGTAAGCAAGGCAAAGCCAATAAATTACAGCGGAAAGTCGGAAAGATTTGGTCGCCATGATATTAGCGATCAGAAGATGGTTACTGCAGCCGATTTGGCTTTTTCACTCGCTTTACCTACAGAGTTTGACGGTCAATTTCATCTAACAGCTCCTGACACTCAAAAAGAGTGGCTTAGAAAATTGTTTGAAAAAGCTGTAGCGGGTTTCTATGCCGTAGCACTAGATAAAAGAGAATGGCGAGTATTGGCTGGCAAACAGTTTGATTGGCAAATATCAGATAAAAGTTCAGGGATCGACGAAATTCTTCCCAGCATGAAAACAGACATCATTATTGATAATCGTTCATCAGATAAACGTTTGGTAATCGACACTAAATTCAATTCAGTGACCACCAAAGGTTGGCATAGGGAAGAAACTCTTCGCAGTGGTTATATCTACCAAATGTATACTTACCTTAGAAGCCAGGAAGACACTTCGGCCCCCACATCACTGGAAAGCATTGGCATGTTACTTCACCCGACAGTAGATAAAGAAGTCGCTGAGATGGTAACAATTCAAGGCCACCCAATATGGTTTTGCACAGTTAATTTAGGTGAGTCAGCTATATCAGTTAGAGAACGCATGCTTCTTCTTTTGCAGAAAAGTTTCCAGGAGACAAGTTAACTATTTAGCTAATTAAGGTTTCAAGTACTTGCGATTGATTCTGATGTTTTCTCAAAAGTAATACTTTAGGTAATACATTGAGGGTGGTTTGACTTAATAGTTATTAAATATCAATGTATTAGTGGTTTAAGTGTGCCGTCTTACTCCCACATTCTAAAAGGTCTGATTTATCAGGCCTTTTTCATATCTTAAGGTTCTACAAGATAGCAATAGCTCACAATGGAACTAACACATGCTGCCACGCTCGTATCTTTAGTGGCGTTATTCGAGAGCAACATATGCTTGATTTGTGATCCGAGTAGGCGCTTAAACATCACACTAGATTTACGGCGTTCACAGTTCTGCGGATGGCTTTTGTATAAGATTTTCATCACAGAATCTAATTCATTTCTAATACTTTATCGCCTTATGCAACTGAGCCGTATATCATGCAGGCACAGTGATGCTTGGTTTAATATATGTCCGCAACTACTTCTTTTTACAACAACAATGCCTCAAAGCTAGCTCAGCAATACGATTCCCTAGAATTCGAATCTGTTCACCAGTCTTGGACTGAATATTGGCCTCAATCGGGTGATGTTGTTTTGGATGTTGGCGCTGGATCTGGAAGAGATGCAAGGTGGATGAGCGCCCGTGGTTGTGAAGTGTTTGCTGTTGAGCCATCAACTAGATTACTTGAGATCGGCAACTATAACTGTTCGGAGCAAGTCGTCTGGTTACATGACTCATTACCTTATTTAAAACACGTGATAGAGCTAGAAAAGCAGTATGACTTAGTTCTGTTGTCGGCGGTTTGGATGCATCTTCCCGTTCAGCAAAGATCTATCGCTATAAAGGCATTGTGCAGTCTCCTGTCAGACGAGGGTGTCTTGGTTATTACATTACGTCACGGCGAGTTTAAAGATGCTCGCGAGACTTTTGGTGTCTCCGTATTTGAGCTGGATAAATTAGCTAGTGATGTCGGATTGGTTATCTGCCATATCGAAGATGGCAAAGATTCGCTGAAGCGAGAAGAGGTTACTTGGCAAACTGTTGTGATGAAGAAAACCTCTGGTTTGGAGGTGTAAACATGTCATACGACTTTTATCCAGACAAGTTTCGTAACCTGAATATGAACATCTCGGGTGGTAAGAAAAGCCCTCATAAAGTATGCATGCTCCTAGCGGTTATGGATTTAATCCAAGCAGGGCATATCGCTTTAAACAAAATCGAACTCAATCAGCCGCTAAAAGAGAGATTCACAGAACACTTCAACAACTTTTCTCACGGCAAAGACAAAAACACACCAGAGAACCCATTCTTCCATCTGAGAAGCGAGGGATTTTGGCACCTCGCCTATCACGCTGGCTATGACGAAATGACGACCAGTCGCTATTCCTCAAAAGCGATCGCCTATGCGTACCTAGACGATGAGCTATTTAACGATATGAAAAGCTTTATCGTTAGCAATGAGCTGAAAGAAGCGCTGGTTTCAAATTTTACAGACTTTGCATCCCTTTACTATCAGTGGCTGATGGACATTGGTAAGTCTGAGAAAACCGCAAAAAATTATCTTGGAGCAATTCGTGGTTCAATTTCAAACTGGTTAATGGATGCGGGGGAAATCTGTGAGCCATTGACCGAAGTGACTTCCTACCGTCGATTTACTCAATATGAAGAGAAAGTCAGACAGTTAGAGGTTTTTAAACTAACGGATCGCAAGGGTAAAGGAATGTACAGCGCTGCGCTGACCCATTACAACAAGTTTCTAGCCGACTTAGCTCAAATAGATGTGAACGCAGACATTCGGCAGGTCATGGTAGACAAAAAGCTAACCGATACCGAAAAAAGCATCATGGTCAAAACCAGAATGGGTCAAGGTCACTTTAGATCTCAGTTGGTGCAGATGTGGGGAGGCTGTGCCGTTACAGGGTATCGCAATACACAACTTTTGCTCGCTTCCCATATAAAACCTTGGCGTGCTTCAAACAATAAAGAAAGGCTGGATAAGTTCAACGGATTGCTGCTGCTCGCTAACTTAGACAAAGCGTTTGACCTCGGTTTTATCTCTTTTGACGACAACGGCAAGGTTCTTATCTCAGAGTATCTTGAAGCGCCAGAAGTCATCGGCCTAAGAGACGATATGTCGTTTAGGATCGTGCGTGAGCATAAACCATATCTGGCACATCACCGAGGTGAGTTGTTTAAGGGGAGGTAATCTGCGTTCCTGAAAGCGCACTTGCTCATGTTCCCTTCATCCAACCTTAAAGGAGCGCATGGGTGTTTAGCATGATTTGCCACCCGTGCAGATATCTGATTTTCCATACCATTTTAAGGTAATTTCCGCGGAATTAATGAATATTGCTTCAAATCCCGCCAGTTAGCAGTCGTCCATAACGGATCTATTGATATACGATATGTTTACCGTCCCATAAATATAAACGAGTAAATTATGGCTCATACGGCATACTTATCTATCATGGGTAAAAAACAATACTGTATCTCTCAAGGCTGTAACACCAAAGATTCAATCGGCAACAAGGCTCAAGAATCTCATAAAGATGAAATCACGGTTCTGGCTTGTAACTTCACCTTAAACAAGCAGGGAGGCCCAACGGAAGTGGCGATTACCAAACCCGTAGATAAGTCTTCGCCATTACTCGGCAACGCCCTTTCCAAACAAGAGCATTTGCAATGCACTATCAAATTTTATCGAACCAATGAGCATGGTCATAACGAAAACTTCTACACGATTGAATTAGTTGATGCGTTGATTACCTCTCTGTCATTTGATCAACCAAACGTACTTACTTCCGGAGATGAAGATATGTCTGAGATATTCCATCTCACATACCGCGACATAATCTGGAAACATAACATGGCCGGTACAGAAGGTTATCAAATATGGGATAGATACTTAGGATGAGAAACCAAACCGCACCAGACTCATGGGACATTCGTGAAGTCGAAAAAGCCGCTAAAGGGCTCACTATGCAAGCTGTTACGCTTTCACATCGCCACATCTCGAATGGCGGCCTGAAGATGCAGTTTGTTCGTGAAGTCGATCGGTTTGAGCAATGTCTGGTGAACGATTATAAAAGCGGTAAGAAGGACAAAGAGACAGTATTCAAAGAGCTTCAAAAAGAAAAACAAAGTCTGATCGAGCAAGGTAACTTGATCTTTAAAAAAGGAATTGGCTTTGTCGCTGGTGTCATGCAGGTAACAACAGGCGCGGGAATATGTTACGCCTCAGCGGCGGTCTTATGCTTAATTGGTGGTCCAATGATGGCTCATGGCACCAACAATCTGTATGAAAATGGCAAGTACTTTTGGGATGGCGATGAGAATGCAACAGGGCCGGTTCGCAAAGGCTATCAACATGTAGCTGAATCGCTAGGTTACTCAGAATCACACGGTGATATTGCCTACTATGGGGCCGATTTAGCCTTGTCTGCTTATGGGGTGCTAGCCAAAACCAACACAGCTAAAAACGCCTCCGAGGCTTATCAGATTGCATCCAAACCTAACTTAAATCCGATGCCGTGGACAAGAACCCGAAAAGCCAAGCAATTTAAACTATTTAGGTATAGTGCAGAAGATTACTTAAGGGGCTATCAAGCTTCTAGCAGAATAAGTTTAATCACAGGAACAATTAGTGACGGAATGACCGCTGATACGTTATATAGAGAGACTCAAAAATGATAACGGTTGTTTGGTTTTCTATAATGTCACTTGGCTTAATTTATCCACTATGGCGAGTTAACCGTGTGCCATGCCAAGGTGTTGTTTTACTGTGTAAATTCGTTTTGCCTCTTCTGTTGGGAACTCAATTGTTTTCCATATTTCAATATGGAAATGAAACCGCAGGAGTCCCTGTAAGAATCACTTTTTTTGAAGAACTTGTCATAAATTATTTGCACTTACCTAACCCTATTATTCAATGGATCTCATTTTTTTTCTGTATGGTTACGGTGATATTTTGCTTCCCGAAACGAGCCGAATAAATGACTGAACATGTAATCTTTATCATTGTGTCAATTATTTGGGTAATTGCCCTAAGTGCGATAAATTCTACTCGTTCTGGTAAAATAATCTTCGTCTTTAAATACATTCTGATGATAATAACTGTCTATCAGTACTACTCAATATTTATATATGGAGGTACTACTAAAGGTGGCTATCAGGCAGAAGAAATACTGCTTTTTGAAAATGATTAACTTTTCATATTCTGTTACTTCTCTTTTGCTTATCTATCTCCTATGGCGGGTAAACCGTAAGCCAACAAAAGGTATCATCCTGATAGGTCAATTTTTATTGTTCTTGGTCTTAGGAGGGCAGTTTTGGTCAATTTTTCAGTTTGGAACAAAAACGGCGGGGGTTCCATCAAAGATACTGTTGTACGAAGATTTTTTTATCAAATACCTTGATTTACCTAATCTTGGGATGCAATGGCTCTCATGCGGTTTATTTATAATCACACTGATTTTTTGCTTCCCCCAAAGATCATAATAAATGATTGATTTAGTGATGTTTTTAACAATGACCACTGTGATAATCTTTGTTTTCCGTAAGGTGGCTGGCTATGAATTCAAAAGCAACATTCTAAGATTAGCTTATTGCATTTTTGTCTTCTTTCCGATTCTTTTAAATTACTACTCTATTTTTATGAGTGGTTATCCATTTTTTGAAACGCTTGAGCCATTTATTCCTAATTACTCAAACAATGACCTAATTTCTTGGCTTAGCTTTGGTGTATGCATTTACTCAGGGTTCCTTATCCCTAAACATCCGGAAGAATCTGGATGAGAATCTCATACTTATATCGGATTGACTATGATTACATTAATTTTATTTTGGTTCTTTTCCATTATTCTTATTTATGTAGCAAGGAAGCTGTTTCGCTACAGCAAGAACAAGTTTTATGCTTTCTGTAAAATTTTGGTATATATAGCTATTGGTTCCCAATATTATTCTATTTTCAACTATGGTTCCTTAATCTATGGAACTACTCCATCTGTTATAAATCACTTTGAAAAAATGACAGTGGAAGTTCCTAATTTACCAAATGGACAGATACAATGGTCAAGCCTAGTAATAATGCTTGCTTTTTCTATTTTGTGTATCCCAAGATATATTAAACATTAGAAAATCAATGTTGTTCTGAGTTGATTTTTACAACATCGATACCTTTAAAAGACGAGAAAGACTAAAATAAATCTATTTAACTTTATAACGATTTTGTAGCTTCATAATAATGATGTATAGAGAGACTCGAAAATGATAATGGTTGTCTGGTTTTCTATAATGTCACTTGGCTTAATTTATCCACTATGGCGAGTTAACCGTGTGCCATGCCAAAGTGTTGTATCAAAACTTAAAAGGACACACACGTTAAACCCACGCACGTTAAACCCACGGGTATAATCGTTGAGGCGTCTGTCCTTTCAACGCCCTAATGTCCCATTCATCCAACCTTAAAGGAGCGCATGGTGTTTAGCATGATTTGCCACCCGTGCAGATATCTGATTTTCCATACCATTTTAAGGTAATTACCGCGTAATTAATGAATATTGCTTCAAATCCCGCCAGTTAGCAGTCGTCCATAACGGATCTATTGATATACGATATGTTTACCGTCCCATAAATATAAACGAGTAAATTATGGCTCATACGGCATATTAAATCCGATGCCATGGACAAGAACCCGAAAAGCCAAGCAGTTTAAGTTATTTAGGTATAGTGCTGAAGATTATCTAAGAGGGTATCAGGCTGCTAGTAAGATATCTCTTGGTGCTAGTACTTTTAGTGATGGGATGACTGTTGATCAGTTACATAAAGAGCTTTATAAATGATTAATATTGTAATATTTATATTAATATCACTAATGATAATGGTTACTGCTAGGAAAATAAAGAAGTGTAGGTTGACCAAAATTCAGTATTACTTATATGTTCCGTTATATATAGCAATTGGAGCACAGTATTACTCAATATTTAATTATGGAATGAACCATAATGGTTTGAAAGTCGAAGTGATTTTTTTTGAAAGTTTCTTCGCTGATTTATTGCCAAATAATACAATGCAGATATTTAGCTTAGCTATTGATGCTTATCTTCTGTTCTTTTGCTTTCCCAAACACTATGATTCGACAGAATAGTAATGACAATTCAGTATACATTTACGTTTACATTATTTCGGTATAGTGCAGAAGATTATTTAAGAGGTTATCAAGCAATGAGCAAATCTGCATTAGGGGCCGAATTAGGATCAGATTTCTACAATATCGATACAATTAAGGAATTGAATAATTGAAAGATGTTATGTTCTTTTTGACTACGATTGCGATTCTGCTTACTTTAAGGCGGATATCCTACTTTACCTTTAACAGTTCAGTATACATTTACGTTTACATTGTTTTGGTTATTGGTTTTACTGGTGGTAATTACTACTCAATTTTTATGAATGGAACTTTATTAATGAACATGCTTCCAGAAGTATCATTCAAAAATAATGAAGTAATACGTTGGTCTAGCATCTTGGTTTGCTTATATTTAGGGCTATTAATACCAAAAAGGCGTCATAAATAAATCCCATTTTTTGATTTGTTTGATCTCAAGTTATGACGGGGTAAAGCGGGGGGGTTCTTGTATAGAGGGGCTAAAAAATGATCACTATTACATACATACTTACCTCACTTTTGCTTATTTACCTTCTATGGCGAGTAAACCGAAAACCATCTAAAGGTGTCATTCTGATAGGTCAGTTATTGTTGTTTTTAGTTTTAGGAGGGCAGTTTTGGTCGATTTTTCAGTTTGGGACAAAAACGGCGGGGGTTCCATCAAAGATACTGTTGTACGAAGATTTTTTTATCAAGCACCTTGATTTACCTAATCTTGGGATGCAATGGCTCTCATGCGGTTTATTTATAATCACACTGATTTTTTGCTTCCCCCAAAGATCATAATAAATGATTGATGTAGTGATATTTTTAACAATGACTACTGTGATAATCCTTGTTTTCCGGAAGGTGGCTGGCTATGATTCGACGGCTACATCAAAGGCCTGAGTGAACAGGCCTTTATGATTTAAACTAAGGTGCTTAGAAGTATTCTTGCTCAGTTACCCAACCTTGGTTCTAACTCAGTTTGTTGGTTTTCCTTGCGGTTGGCTTTGGCAATAAATAGCAGGCCAATCACAGGCACAAAAATCGCTGCGTATGGGATCATGCTTGCACCCATATGGCTGTCGAGAACCATACCACCTAAGAATCCACCAAATGCATTGGCTAGGTTAAAGGCAGAGATGTTTGCCGTTGCAGCCAGTTCTTGGCCCTCGCCACCGTGATTCATCACTCTAAGTTGCATCGCTGGTACATTAGCAAACGAGGCAATCCCAAATATAAAGGTTGCAGCTACAAACAGGATTTTGCTCTCGACAGTCAAGCCAACAAGTAGCAGGCTTGTAATCATGGCAATTGCCCAAAACATCGAGGCTTTTTGCAAGTTTTTGTCCGATGAGCGACCACCCAGCGTGTTACCAATGATTAGACCAACACCGATAATGACCAGAATCCAAGTCACTGCATTGTCGCCAAACCCCGTAATGTGTGTGGCAATTGGTGCAATGTAGCCATACAAAGTCATAAAGCCCGACCACGCAAATACCGTAATGGCTAAGCTAATCAATAGCATTGGATTTCTGAATGCAGTTAGCTGCGCTTTTACATCTTTGGCTTCGTCATGGCCGCTGGATTGAATCACAGAGGTAATAAACACCAGTGCGATGAAACCAAATGCGGCAACGGTCAAAAATGTCGTATGCCAGCCGAATTGTAAGCCAATCCACGTGCCGCCAGGTACGCCCAACACGTTCGCTAATGTTAAGCCTGCAAACATTTGTCCTACTGCACGCCCAGCCATTTTCTCACTAACCAAATTGGTCGCCACCACAGCGCCGATGCCATAAAAAGGTCCCTGAACTAACCCCGTAATCACTCGGCTAACCATCAGCACAAAGTAGTTAGGTGCAAAAGCAGACATCAAGTTACCAAGAATAAACAACACCATTAGCCCAGCTAACACAGATTTTTTGTTGAAGCGTGCTAGATAGATAGTGAGAAGTGGTCCACCAAAGACGATGGCAAGAGCATAAGCACTGATTAAGTAGCCCGCTTGCCCTTCGGTGATAGCAAGTGAGTGGGCGAGTTGAGGAAGAATACCAGCAATGACAAATTCAGCAGTGCCAATGGCAAAAGCGGCAAGTGTCAAAATCCATACCTGAAGTGGCATTTTTTCATTTTTCATGGTTATTCTCCAATCTGATTTCGATGGAGCCAGTATATTGCTTGGATTGAATTTGATAATTGGCTAGTATTTGAATTGATTATTCGGTTCTCATGAATAATGAGATTAAGGAGCATGCGTGGATAAGTTTACAGATATGACCTTGTTTATCAGCATCGTCAAGAATCAAGGGTTGGCCGCCGCAGGAAGAGAGCTGGGGTTATCTCCAGCCACGGTAACGGCAAGGTTGCAGTCTCTTGAAGATAGGTACGGCGTAAAGTTGATTAATCGTACTACCAGGCACATTTCGTTGACGGACTCCGGCGCACTCTATCACAAAGCTTGTTTAGACATTATCGACAGCGTTAAAGAGACGGAAAATCTACTTCAAACCGGAACAACAGAGGTACGTGGCACGCTCAAAATCTCTGCGCCTCGTGATATTGGTAAGCAATACATATCGCCAATCTTATCGGAGTTTAGTGAGCTCTACCCAGAAGTGATTCCTTACCTCTATCTCAACGATAACTTATCTAACATTGCTGAGTCTGGGCTCGATATTGTTATCCGTTATGGGGCATTGGCAGATAGCTCGCTCATCTCGCGTAAGCTCGCCTCTAGTCGACGAGTTCTATGTGCGTCGCCACAGTATTTGGCCAAGAGGGGGACACCGATCACGCCACAGGAACTGGCTCAACATGATTGTCTCGCCTTGGTACGGAGCAGTGAAGAGCTCAAAACATGGCATTTCCAAGACGACCAGCAGCATAACGTTGTCACCGTGATACCAAAACGATTTTCTGATGATGGGGAGGTGATTCGTCAATGGGCATTGGATGGAGCCGGAATTGCCCTGAAATCGATTCTCGATGTTCAAGAGGATATCAAGCAGCAGCGCTTAGTGACGCTGCTTAATGGATATATGAAGAACTTCAATACCTCGATATCGCAAGCAGGCGCAGACTTAAACGTCATCTATCAGAGTCGTCAGTATCAACCTAAGCGCTTGCGCCTGTTTATCGATTTCTTGATTGAACGATTCCATCGTCAGTTTCCCCAATAGCGGCTTAACCGAGGGCGATTCGTGTTGCTAAAGGCGAATTTGTATTTGTCACTGGCGACGAATCAAACCTTAAAGTATCTCAGTTGGGCGGTAAGGTGCTCTGCGGTATTCGCCATTAACTGGCTATCTTCCGCGAGCGACTGAGAAGCGTGCAATACTTCGTTAGCAGCCAAGTGGATGCCAGTGACGTTTTCATTCATTTCGGTCGCAACAGCGCTTTGCTGTTCTGAGGCTGCGGCAATTTGAGCCACCATATCATTGGCGTTTTGCATTTCATCAACGATTAAATCGAGCTGCTTGCGTGTATTCTCTGAAGCTCGAACACTCTCCTCAACGTTTTCGTTACTGGTTTGCATCGCGGCGAAGGTTTTCTCTGCTTGGCGTGTGAGTTTTTCGATGGTCTGTTGCACTTCGTTGGTTGAGTTTTGCGTGCGACTCGCGAGGTTGCGGACTTCATCAGCCACAACTGCAAATCCACGACCTTGTTCACCCGCTCGTGCGGCTTCGATTGCAGCGTTAAGCGCTAGAAGGTTGGTTTGCTCAGACACCTCTCGAATCACACCGACCACATTGCTGATCTCTTGGACGCCAGATTGCAGGTCGCGCACCAGCTCGTTCGCTACTGAGATATTATCAGACACATGTGCAATTGACTCCGAAGTGCGTTTCATTGTCTCGTCGTTGTTGTGTGCATGGTCGACGACTTTGTTGGTGCTCGCAGCGGTGTTTTCAGCATTGGTCGCAACATCCGAGATGGTGGCGCTCATTTCTGTCATCGCGGTCGAGAGCAACTCTAGTTGAGCGTGTTGTGAATTGACACTGGTAGCGGCTTCTTCACTAGCCTGAGCAATTTGGCATGCCATGGTGCTAGATTGAGCCGCCGATTCATTCGCCGTACGTAATGTTGACTGGAGTTTGTCCATCATTTTATCAATCTGGCTACTCATGTCGCCAAGTTCGTCTTTGCGCTTCATGTTCATACGAACTCGTAAATCACCATCGGCAATCAAATGGGTGTGATCAATCAGTCGATGAAGTGGGATCAAAATGTTGTTGGAAATCATATATCCCATGCCAAACAGTAACGCAGATAAGAGAAGGGCAACAATCGCTTCTTTAATCGCCAAGGCATAAAACGCTTCTTGAATGTCGGCAACCATGATTCCGGAGCCGATAATCCAGTTCCACTCAGGAAACAATTGTACGTAAGAGATTTTATCTTTTAGCTCTCCGTCTGGGCTTTTCCACTGATACTCTAAAAAGCCTTTTTGAGTTGGTGATTTGGATATCGAAACCATCTCACGCCAGTGGAATTTGCCACCGCCATCTTGAAAGTTTTCTGCACTTTTGCCATTAAGTTCTGGCTTGATAGGGTGGAGCACGACCGTGAGGTTTTGATTCAGAATCCAGAAATAGTTGTTGCTGTCATATCTAAGCGCTTCGATTGCAAGTAGAGCTTGTTGCTTCGCAACATCATTTCCTAACAGTTGGCGCTGATCGTAATAGTGCTTTGCTAAACTGACTACTGCTTCTACTTGGGCGCTAAGTTTGCTTTCACGCTCAAGCATGGAAGAGTTGCGTTGTTGAATCAGGTTGTAGGCACAAGCCATGGCAATGAGAATTGCCGATAAAACCACGATGGATGCGAGCTTTGATTTGATAGAGAGATTACTTAGCCTCATTGTTAGCCCCTTAGAGTTATAATTATTGATATTTCTGACGTTGAATTGGAATGAATGTAGCAATTCTTCTTTTATCTGTGGCGATGTAGCTCATAATTTCAGTTGATACATTTTGTTGCACAGCGATTAAGTGCATTTGATCAAACTAACACTAAAGAGTAAGGTCTATGGGGCGGGATATTTGTATTACTCGCGGCGACTGATGCCATACATCAAAAGGCCCCAGCAGAGTGCTAGGGCGCTAGATTTCAGAGGGATATTGATTAGTGTTGAATCAGTTGTGCGGCTTTCTTCATCGCTTCTTTGGTTGAGCATTCAATCACATTGGCGTTAGCGAAGCGTTGCGCGTCTTTAACTTGAATGTCGTGGGCTAAGATAACCAGCTTCGCGTTAGCGACATCTAGGTCGGTGATGCGGTTCTGGATACCATTTTGACCTTGTGTCTCTACTTTAATCTTGATGCCAGCTGCTGCGCCTGCTTTTTCTAGCGCTTTAGCAGCCATAAAGGTATGCGCCACGCCTGATGGACAACATGTGACGGCTACGATGTCGTATTCGCCCTCACCCGCAACAGGAGCTACTTGTGCAGGAGTCGCTTCGACTGTTGTCTCTTCCGTCTCTTCTTCAGCGACCGGTTTCCAGAAGCCCACAATAAGAGCCGTTGTTAGTGAGCCCAGTGCAATACCGACCACATACATTGGAATGTTGCTTGAGACTGGCGCAGTAATCAGACCGCCCCATGGTGCATGCAGTAGTACGTCAGTGAGGAAGCCGAACACACAACCTACGATACCGCCAGCAACGATGGATGGCAAAACGCGCATTGGGTCGTTTGCTGCGAATGGGATAGCACCTTCAGAGATACCAATTGAACCCATGATAGCGGCTGCTTTACCGGCTTCTTGCTCTTGCTTAGTGAACTTCTTCTTGAATAGGAAAGTAGCCAGTGCCATACCGAGTGGAGGCGTACAGATTGCGATACCTACACCGCCCATTAGCCACGGTTGTGTGTCTACTTGAGTTTGAGCGAACAGTGTGGCCACTTTGTTGATTGGGCCACCCATATCGAACGCTGTCATACCACCCAGAATGGTACCTAGCACCACTTTAGAAGCACCAGCCATCGAGGCCAAGAACTCGTTCATTGAAGCCATAAAGATCTTAATTGGCTCACCGATACCCCATAGTACGATGCCTGCAGAAATCAGCGTACCAATCAGAGGGTAAATAAAGTACGCGCCTAGCGCGGTCATGTTGGCTGAAAGAGGGATCTTTTTAAGTTGGAACACCACACCACCGGCGATAAAGCCTGCCACGATACAGCCTAGGAAGCCGCCGCCCATATCCGCCATAATGCCAGATGAGATCATAGCTGGCGCAAGGGCAGGTTTGTCGGCAATGGAGTAGCCGATAAAGCCACCAAGGATGATAGGGAAAAGCACCAAGCCTTTAATGCCGATGTTTGAGATATCTGCCAGTAAGCCGTCAGCAGGCACCGCACCTTTACCTGATGCCATGACCGCCAGTGCCAGCAATACACCACCGGCTACGATAAACGGAAGCATATGAGAGGTACCAAATAAAAGGTGACCTTTCATGGTGCTAAGTAGTTTTTTAAAGTCGCTATTGTTTGTAGCTTGAGCTGTTAGGGTACTCATAGTTACTACGCCTTATGAATTGATTAAAATATCTAGGATTTGTTGTTGGTCTTTTGCGTTGTGAATATCTTGAATAAATTCATCACTGAATTTTCCAAATAATTCTTGTAGAACATAAATATGATGATCCGCACCGTTATCCGGAGAGGCGATCATAAAAAATACGGTCGGTTTGATGCCGTCTTCGTCGCCGTAATCGATACCTTCGCGCTTTACGCCAACAGCGATTGCTGGTTCTGTCACTGCTTGACTTTTAGCGTGTGGATAGGCGATGCCGTCCATTGACGTAATGCTTTGTGACTCGCGATGATGGATATCATTTAAGAACGCTTGCTTGTTATTGATACGCTGGTCGCTTAATAGCATTTGGGCTAACTCTTCAAACACTTGTTGTTTATTATTTGCTTGAAGGTTGGCGTTAATTAGGCTGACGTTAGTTAGTTTTGTGATCATTTATTTAACTCAATCTTTATTGAACTTCTGAGTTAAAAATTAATGGATTGTGGCCAGTGGCGAAATAGTAAAAAAAAGCCTTTCACTGTACATTTGTATCCAGCAAATCTAACTGTGATTAGCGTCATTATTCGTGAATGACATTCTTGTGATGTTAGTCATAAATATTAATAAATTCAGTGCCTTGTGAACGGTTGAAAACAAAAATGCCTCGCAGTCGCGAGGCATTTTACATTGGTGCAAAGTGATTTTTTTACTTAGCTATACGCGCGTGCTACACGCCCATTGCAGTCAACGATGTAACTGTTGGCATAGGCTGGAATAAATACCGACTGGCCTTTGTCAATCACGCAGCTTTCACCGCACTGGTGCGTCAGTGTCATAGCCTCATCCAGCGGCAGCAGAATCTCGGCACCTTCGGTTTTAATCTCGCGCTGGTGGGAGTTGCTGAGGATGGCAAACTTAAAGTCCTCAACTGGGATCGGATATTCCATCACACCATCTTGCTCAAGGGGTTGCAGTAGCAGTCTGTCGATAGGCTTTTCATTGAATTTGGTACAGGAGACTAGCTCCTCTACGTCCATATATTTTGGTGTCAGACCTGCGCGCAATACGTTGTCTGAGTTGGCCATGATCTCAAGCCCAGTCCCCTTGATATAGGCGTGGGGCGTTTCTGCATCCAAGTACATCGCTTGACCGGGTTTTAGCGCAATCACATTGAGGATTAATGGAGCGAAAAGACCAACATCACCAGGGTATTGCTCTTCAAGCTCACTGATCAGGTTAAACAGCGGGGTCGGTGATAATTTGGCTTTCATGATTAGCATCATCAACGCTATTTCTTTCTGCTCACCTTGCAGTGACAACAAACCCGAGAAAAAGCTCGCTAAACCATTCGGTGTTTGATCGCCTGCTAAGTCGTGAACCAATGACGTGAGTTCAGGAATATCAAGGTAGTTAAAATGGGCAAGGATCTCGCTAATCGGTCTAAAACCATTCATTGCCGTGTAGTCAGTCAGCGCATAGACCAGCTCCGGTTTGTGGTTAGGATCTTTGTAATTGCGGTTGCCAGCTGTGAGCGGTACCCCTTGCTGCTCTTCAAACTGATAGCCACGTTCCGCTTGTTGTTTGTTTGGGTGAACCTGAATCGACAAAGCTTTTTCCGCTGCAAGCACTTTAAACAGATAGGGCAACTCACCAAAGCGTTTGGCAATTTTGTCACTGAGAAACAGGCTTAAATTTTGTGAGATTAGGTTGGAGAGTTTTGTCTCTTCACCCTCGGTGTTCACGGTAGAGCAGCCATTGGGATGGGCACCCATCCAGATTTCGGCTTGGGGTTCTCCACTCTGATTGGAAATACCAAACAGCTGAGCAAAAGAACAACGGCTACCCCATGCGTAATTCTGGATAACGTTAGTCATAGGGTAGAAGACTTGTCGAATAAGAGAGTCATTCGAGATAGAAAAATCAGACATAGAAGTCACCATGAAATAAACATGGCTTGAGGATGAAACCACTCAAGCCATAAGGGGGAGAGCGGTTTAAGCGGTTGCAGCGGCTAGCTTCGCCTTACGCAGATTTTTAAGCGCAATACATGTCATTGCAGTAACACATGCGCCAGTCGCCATTGAGAGCAGAGCAAGCATAGGGAAGTTCATCGCTCCAAGCAGTGCGACAACAGGACCACCATGAGCCACGCTGTTGGTGATGCCGAATGAGAACGCCATTACTGCCGCCACCATAGAGCCAAGTACGTTCGCTGGGATAACTGACATCGGATCCTGAGCGGCAAACGGAATAGCACCTTCAGAAATGCCCACAAGTCCCATTGCGCCAGCTGCTTTGCCTGCTTCGATTTCAGAGGATTCAAACAGATCGAACTTACGGCCAACTGCGGTTGCGATCGCCATACCAAGTGGAGCGACTGGGATTGCACACGCCATTGCGCCCATAAATTGAGTTTGACCGCTAGCAATCATGCCGACAGAGAATAGGAATGCGACCTTGTTGAATGGACCACCCATATCGAAGCCAGCCATACCACCAAGTACGATACCGAGTAGAACAACGTTACCTGTGCTCATGCTGGTTAGCATTGCAGTCAGGCCATCCATTAGTCCGGCGATTGGTGCGCCGATGACAAAGATAAACAGACCAGCGATAAACAGTGAACCTGTGATCGGCGCGATCATGATCGGTACAAGCGGCTGGATGAATTTGTGGTAGTTGATTGAAGTAATGAACTTAACGAAGTAACCCACAAGCAGACCAGCTACGATAGCACCGATAAAACCAGTACCCGCTTCAGCGCCGTAGAATGAACCGTTGTTAGCAATCCAGCCGCCAATCAGGCCTGGGGCTAGGGCAGGACGGTCAGCAATCGCATAAGCAATGTAACCCGCTAGGATCGGGATCATCAGCGTGAAAGCGACCACGCCCACTTCAAGGATTTGGTTCCACATGCTACCGGTAGGAATTGCCATACCCGATTCACTCGGCTCACCACCAATGGCTAGGGCAAGAGCGATCAATAGACCACCCGTTACGACAAACGGGATCATGTGTGATACGCCGTTCATCAGGTAACGGTAGAGATCGGAACGAGCTTGTGAGGCTTTGTCTGCGACAGACTGGGTCGCTTGTGTTTGTTCTGCTTGGTAAATTGGTGCAGATAGTGCTTGTTGAATCAGTCCTTCGGCATCGCGTATAGGCGCTTTAACATTGGTTTTAATCACGCGTTTACCAGCAAAGCGAGCCATATCAACTTGTTTGTCGCAGGCAACAACAACCGCTTCCGCTTGTGCAATCTCTTCTTCGCTCGGACTATTTTTGACCCCGATCGAGCCATTCGTTTCAACCTTGATTTCGTATCCTAACTTTGCCGCCCCTTTTTCTAGTGCTTCTGCTGCTAGATAAGTGTGGGCAACACCCGCAGGACAACCGGTCACTCCGATAATCAAGCCTTTGGTTGGTGCTTGGTTCGATGCCGTTTCAGGCTGTTTTGTCAGTAAAAGTTCCAGCGCAGCATGGTTATCTTGGCAATCGAGAAACTGTTCAATAAAACCTGGCTCGATCAGCTTAGAAGAGAGTTCAGCCAGAACCTCAATGTGGTGATTGTCTCCTCCGTCTGGTGAAGCAATCATAAAGAACAGTTTCGAAGCAAGCCCATCTTCAGCGCCGTAGTCGATGCCTGTTTTATGCACACCGATAACCACTGCGGGCTCGATGACAGCAGAACTCTTAGCGTGCGGCAGTGCGACGCCTTGTTCAAAACCTGTATTGCCAAGTTCTTCACGCGCTTTGATATCAGCAAGAAACTGTTCTTTGTCTGAAATACGGCCCTGTGCGTACAGGATCTCGATTAGCTCGTTAAAAACCTCTTCTTTGGACTGCGCATTAAGATTGAGCGCAATCAAATTCTCATTGATGAGTTTGGTGATCATTAGGAACCCCTATCATTTTATTGTTTTACTAGGGGTATTGTGAAAGGCGAGGCGAAAGTCCTGTAGTGAAGAAAAAATGCATTTACTAGACGATTGTAACTGTATTTTCGTGATGTGATTTGGATCGTGGTTGAACGCCGTTGTGTTATGGGATTGTTGATATTAAATGTTTTTAAAACATTAACTTATGGTGTGATTGGTCGTCTTTTTGTTTGTTAATTTATGATTGTCTAACTATAAAATTATTGCTTTTGCTGGATTTTTGTATCATCAATGTGGAAGTGTGACTTTGCTCAGTAGCGCCGTGATTCATCACGGGGTATACCTGTGCGTGTAGTAGAGAGAATGTCCTGTTGAGGGGCCAAAGATGATGTTCCAAGATTTAATTTGTGCGGTACTTAATGAACGTAAACCAATCCACAATATTTGGTTTGCGGGTGACTTTCATACTCCACCAGAGTGCAGTTATCAGGTTAACTTTCCACGTTTGGAACTGGTGCTTGAAGGTGAGTACATCAATGAGATGGAAGATCATCAACGTAAGGTCAGTCAGATCGTTGCTCAGGCGGGCGATGCGATTTTTATTCCGCCAAACTGCTGGAACAAGCCAGATTGGGATACCAACTGTTCTGTGCTAAGCATTCTTTTTGGTCGCCGACAATTAGGGCTTAGCTTAGTGAGTAAGCGAAAAGGTGAAGAGAGTTTCTATGATATTCAGAAGCATAGTTTACAAACCCGTTCGGGCTTTGCTATCGACAATATCCTAGAAGCCCTGAGTTCGCTGGCGAGAGAAAGCATCAAACAACCGATGGATGAGTTATTACTTCAAGCATTGCTCCAATACTGCAATACCATGCTTGATGCGCCGGAAGAGAAATCACATAACCGTGTTCAAGATCTCTATCAGGGGATTTGTATCTATATTCAGGAAAATTTCCATCGACAGATCACTCGAGATAGCATTGCGGAACGCTTTAGCATCTCGTCCAATCACTTATCTAGGTTGTTCCGTCAACAGGGTCATATGACCTTGGCCGATTACATTACTTGGGTACGGATAGATCGAGCGAAATTCATGCTCAAGAAATACAACTTTAAACTGAATGAAGTGTCGGTTCGTTGCGGATTCAAGGATGTAAACTACTTTTGTCGGGTATTTAAAAATCGCACGGGCAGAACCCCTTCCGATTATCGAGGCTCAATTTAACCGCTATCCAATCAGTCTCGACATTGAATACATCAACAAGGCTTGCAGTTCGATGCTGCTTTTGGTCACTAACAAACGTTCAGCCAACTGCCCAGAGAGCAGATTGCGGGTTAGGTTGGTCGCAGTGACAATCTGATCGCGAGTTGGCGAGGAAGGCATCACCAGTGCTATTGCTAGATGAATTTGGCCGACTTGAGAAGCCCAGTCTATTGGTGTTTCACTACTGATAACCGCAATAGAAATATGATTGATGCTTTTGTTTTCGAACATCACGTGGGGCAGGGCAATACCAGCGGTGATACAGGTAGAAGAGCGCTCTTCACGTTTGATGAATGCCAGAATAAGCTCATCAGGATTTATCGGGTGGATAAGTTGCGCGAGGCCTTTGAGGCACTCAAATTTGGTCAACGCGGTATGTGCTTTAGCGTAGTGCCACTCCACGGGGCTCGGTGTATTTAACTGTGGCAGACGCTTAGCAAGTTGGTTAGAGAACTCGTGGTTGATTTGCGCTCCAACCAGATCATAGTGTTCCGCAACAACATCTTTAATCACGAAGCATGCCAGTTCAGCATCAATGCCAAAGGCGGTGATCTGGCACAGATCCCCTTCAACAAGTCCGGCCTGAAGCAGTGCCACTGACTTGGTCAAATCGGCACTTCGATTGCGAGTGATGTTGATGATTCGGATCGAACTTTTAAACTTTTTCGCCAATCTACGCAGTGGCTGAGCGACGTGAGTCGAGGCGCTAGTGTTACTGACAAGAAACGTTATCTGGTATTCAGTCATCGGTGGGGTTATGCGCGGCAGTGAGTGATGAAAACTTTATCCACATTGAGCAGCACTTCTTCTATCGAGAGTCGGATACACGGAATGCTATCAAAACGCGCAGCTTGTTCAATTTCAATGTCAGATACGATTAACACTTTGTCTGCTTGAGCGATGTCGTGCGGCGTCAGAAGATTTTCGATACCCATTGCACCTTGGGTCTCGACTTTAATCTGAACAGAGTATTTCGGCGCAGCTTTATTTAACGCATCTGCTGCCATATAGGTATGTGCAATGCCTGTTGGGCAGGCAGTGACAGCAATAATTTTCATAGTCAATCTCTGTGGGTATTTTTGCGGATATTAGCACAGCGAATTGAGATTTCATTGGCACGGAACAATAAATTCACCGATACACTTCACACTTTAATGTCAGTGTTACAATAATCCAGTTAATGCGGTTTTAGTCCTATATCTCTGACAGATAGGGCTGATTAATCTATATTCGAGCGCGAGTACGGCAGGTAGAGACAATGGACATAACAAACCTAATCCAAGCGGAAACTCTCTGTTTGGAGCTAACAGCGACCACTAAGCAGCAAGTTTTCGAAGAGTTGGTTGGTATGTTAGATAAGGCGGGAAAACTTGCCGATAAAGAGCAATTTCTGGCTGATCTATGGGCGCGTGAAAACATTGGAAATACAGGGTTTGAAGAGGGGATTGCCATTCCCCACGCAAAGAGCTGTGCGGTAGCAAAACCAGCGGTTGCGATTGGCATTAGTCGCTCGGGTATTGACTACGGCGCTGAAGATGGCGAGCTGTCGGCTGTATTTTTTATGTTAGCTTCGCCGGACGGGGATGATCATCATCACATCGAAGTCTTAGCACAGCTATCTGGTAAGTTAATTGAACCAGAGTTTATTGAACAGCTTAAACAGGCACAGAGCGTTGAGCAGGCCCTTGCGCTGATCATTGATGAGCAGATTGATGATCCGTTGTCACACCAACAGCTGTTGCAGGAATCCCATTTCCAGTCACAAAGTCTAGTGGCGCATCAACTTGCTCGGGTTAAAGAGCATCTGCTGTTTGGCACGTCGCACATGATTCCATTTATCGTCGCGGGTGGCGTTCTGTTGTCGCTGTCGGTAATGATCTCAGGGCATGGTGCGGTGCCAGAGAAAGGGATGCTGGCGGATATGGCGCAAATGGGTATTGCCGGTCTGACACTATTTACTGCGGTGCTTGGTGGATATATCGCCTACTCCATCGCTGACAAGCCGGGACTCGCACCGGGTATGATTGGTTCTTGGGTCGCCGTTGACCAGTACCACACGGGTTTTCTCGGCGCGATAGTGGTTGGCTTTTTCGCTGGCTATGTGGTGTGGTTACTGAAGAAAATTAGATTGCCGGAAAGCATGATTTCGCTCGGCAGTATCTTTATCTATCCGTTGGTGGGCACATTTGTCACCTGCGGTGCAGTAATGTGGGTGATTGGCGTTCCTATCTCATCAACCATGAATTCGCTTAACACCCTGCTGACGGATATGGCAGGTTCAGGCAAGATCGTGTTAGGTATGGTGCTGGGTGCCATGACCGCTTTTGATATGGGTGGCCCTATTAATAAAGTTGCTACTCTGTTTGCTCAAACGCAAGTGAATACTCAGCCATGGTTAATGGGAGGGGTTGGCATCGCAATCTGTACTCCACCGCTTGGGTTGGCACTCGCAACGCTACTATCGCCACAGAAGTTTAAGCGTGACGAGCGTGAAGCAGGCAAGGCTGCTGGGATCATGGGCATGATTGGCATCAGTGAAGGGGCAATTCCTTTTGCGGCTGCCGATCCTGCGCGTGTGTTACCTGCAATTGTGCTGGGGGGTATTGTGGGTAACGTGATTGGCTTTATGTTCCACGTACTCAATCATGCGCCATGGGGTGGCTGGATAGTTTTGCCTGTCGTTGATGGCAAACTCGGTTATATCGTTGGTACGCTCGCTGGCTCGTTGACGACCGCTTGTATCGTCATCCTACTGAAGAAAAATGTTAAAGACGAAGATGAATACGGCTCGTTGAAGCGTGTGTATTCTTCGGTTCAGGGAGAGGGTGAGGCGGATGTACTGGCGGTGACATCATGTCCGTCTGGGGTGGCGCATACCTTTTTGGCGGCTAAGTCACTGGAGAAAGCTGCCAACGCCGTTGGGGTGAGAATCAAGGTAGAAACCCAAGGTGCAGATGGGATTAACAATCGCATTACCGAGCGCGATATTGCCCGCGCTAAGTTGGTGATATTTGCTCATGATGTGGCGATTAAAGAGCCAGAAAGGTTTAAGAACATTGCCATTATAGACGTGAGTACCAAAGATGCGATGCACAATGCAACGGCCCTGATTCAGTCAAAGCGTTAAGGAATTTAGTCAAATAGTTCCCCCGAACTATTTATGCTCCTGGCTCCATGTTTCATGGAGCCTTTTTTCATTGGCTCGAAGAGTCAAGGTGCAACTCAGTATAGCCAGTCTGTGGGTCGTATTCTCGGTTGAAATTAAGCTCATGGTATTGGAGAACAATCAGTTCAGCCGTGGTATCAATCAGGCAACCTTCCAGTAGGTGTCCACCAACCACTGAACCATCTGCGCGTGAGACGGAAAGATGAACGTGCTGGTGGTCTGGAGTCAGTGTACCCATAACGGAAACAATCTCTAGCGGCTCATTAAGTTGCAGTGTCTCAGTCGCACCAGCTAAGCGCAGTTTGAGATGCGTAAAGCAGCCGACGCAAGAGGCGATACTTCCAGCACGAATTTGGTGGTGAGTGACCAGTCGTTGAAGGGCAAGTTTTAAGTCGTCACCTTTGGTGAGACGCACAGCAATCGGTGTGATCAACATGAGTCCTTATTCGTTGGTAGAGTAGCGTTTGACCGCTTTGGCCTTAGGTTTATCTTCGCTGGTAGAACCCTCGCTGTGTTCCGCTAAAGGGGACCACTTTAGTGCGCCATTTGTCTCGAAATCGTTAGCTGCCGAACAAATCATGTAATGTTCACCAACCTGAAGGATAGCGCCGTCAGAATAGGCTTGATCTTGATAGTAACAAACGCGTTTGCCAATCTCGCTGGCATTCACTGCGACGATGGGTTTTGCTGTGGTGCTAATCGTATTGGCTTGTGTTGAGAATGGCATTACAACGAGTAGCAGCGGTAGGTACGACTTCATAGACTCTCTCCCAAATCAGGGCCATATTTACGCTCGTAACGAGGTAGCATGCTCTCGTTTCCAAGTAAGCCACCTTGGTGAACATAGATGATGGTTTTTTCTTGATTCTCTTTATACCACGATTGTAGACACTGCCACATCATAGGGTCATAGAGGAGATCGAATTCGATAGAGGTATCTTCGAGAAGCTGTTTCCAAATTAGATAATCTTGTCGATAGAGTTTGCCAAAATGGTGCTTTTGGTCCAGTTCCAGAATGTGTGGAAAGTCGCTCTCACCAAGTTGTTCAAATTGTTTGATTAAATACTCTTTGCCACCGACACAAGGGCAGGTGATAACGGGTATGGAATGTGGCTTAAGGAACTTATGCAAGTATAGTGCTGTTGTCCCAGTCCCCGCTGGCAAAGCAACAACAAACTGATTGTGAGGTTCAAAGCGAGTCCAAGAGAGTATTTCTCGTGCCAGTTGTTCAATACCTGAACGAGCCAGAGTCGAGCGTCCCCCTTCTTCTATCACAAGGCAACTGCTATCCGGTTGCCGCATTTGCTCAATAAAGTCTTTGGGATGAAGGTGGTACTCTGAGGTTGCAATCACCTTAGCCCCGAGCTCTAGAGCACCACGATAGTTACCCATCGGCCTATCGATTAACCACTGCGGTAGATGGTCAACGTAAAACTCTAATGTCCAGCCTTTGATTGATGCTAAAGCGGCTAGAGAGTAGAGCGAGTTAGCTTGTGCGCTACCATAGCTGATCAAGGTTCGAGTTGCAGGGTAATCTTGCTCCAATACGGCCATAAATTTTCGCGCTTTATTCCCACTGAAATGCGTGTGGAGCTGATCATCGCGCTTAAGGAAAAAAGGAATGTCATCAAATTGATGTTGAGTAATTGGCGTATTGGCGAGTTTCATCGATCGAAGTAGTGAACCAAATGGGCGATCATATTAACGGATCACTATTGTGCTGTACCAATCTAGATCAAAATTTTATCGGGCGGGCCATCAAGAGTCTCGGGGTTAGTGATGCCGCGAGTGGTGCTTAAAAAGCGCACTAAATAAAAAAAGCCCAGAGCAAAGGGGCTCTGGGCGGATACAATTAAACATAGGAGTTAATAAGAAAAAGCAGCGTAAATTAGTAGTTTCAGTAAGAAAACAAGTTTGACGGCCTGTAAACTTATCGGGTTGTTAAACCCTCGAACACTCTGCTAACTACACCTATTCAGACCGAGCAAATTCAAAACAGTTCCCAAATTTTTTAATTTTATTTTATTCCCGTCAATTCAGCCTGTTACCACCGTCTTTTGAGTGCTGGTCAGACCAATGCTAAAAAGTGTGATGTTAATAACTTGTTGCTTTTGTGTTTCGGCTGTATATTTCAAACAGTTGTTTAATACGAGTGATTGAAATGCCAGCGAGAAACTCAACCAAAGAGAAAATCCTTGATGTAGCGGAAGCCTTGTTTGCAGAACACGGTTTTAAAGATACCTCTTTACGAACAATCACCAGTAAAGCTGGCGTTAACTTAGCTTCTGTGAATTATCACTTTGGCGATAAGAAAACTTTGGTAAGAGCGGTATTGAATCGTTATTTAGAGGCGTTTATGCCAGCGGTGCAAGATGCTCTCATTAACCTTAACCTTAATGACAGCTATAAAATGGCTGACGTGTTTGAGTCTTTACGCTCTCCATTACGTAACTTAAATGACGTAAGACCGAATGGAACCAGTCGCTTTATGTTGTTAATTGGTCGTGGTTACACCGATGTTCAGGGACACTTGCGTTGGTTTATCACCACTCGTTATCAAGACACATTATCGTTGTTTACCGAATCGGTAATGAAGGCGAATCCAAAACTAACTCAGGAAGAGTTGTTCTGGCGTTTGCACTTTACCTTAGGTACTTGCGTATTCACCATGGCTTCAAGTCAGGCCTTACTGGAAATCGCAGAAAATGATTACGGTAAAGCGATGGATGCAAAATCTGTCGTTGACCAACTGATTCCATATTTAGCAGCAGGCGTCGCTGCGGAATAAACTGATTAGACAAATAACAAAAATATTGGACCACCCTACAGTGAACAAAAGGATCTGATTATGAGCTCTCTAAGACAAAAATGGGTAAGTGACCCAGCTTTCAAAATGTTTAAAAAAGTGCTGCCTCCGTTGTCTAGCACTGAGAAAGAAGCAATGGAAGCGGGTAGCGTATGGTGGGACGGAGAGCTGTTCTCTGGTCGACCAGACTTTAATAAGTTGCATCAGTACCCGAAACCTACGCTGACGTCAGAAGAGCAGTCGTTCATGAACAATGAGCTCGAAACGCTGTTGGCGATGCTCGACGATCATAAAATTGTGAAAGAAGATCGCGACCTACCAGCAGAAGTGTGGGAATACCTACGCAAAGAGCGTTTCTTCTCTCTGATCATTTCTAAAGAGTACGGTGGTCGTCAGTTCTCGTCTTTAGCGAACTCAACTATCGTATCTCGCATCGCGACACGCAGTATCAGTGCTGCCGTATCTGTGATGGTGCCAAACTCGTTAGGTCCGGGTGAACTTCTTTCCCACTACGGTACTCAAGAGCAGAAAGATTACTGGCTACCGCGTCTCGCTAACGGTACAGATATTCCTTGTTTTGCGTTGACTGGTCCAGAAGCGGGTTCAGATGCTGGCGGTATTCCGGATGACGGTATTGTCTGTTACGGCAAACATGAAGGCAAAGAAGTTCTAGGTATTCGTCTGAACTGGAACAAGCGTTACATCACGCTAGCGCCTGTTGCGACAGTACTTGGTCTTGCATTTAAAATGTACGATCCAGACGGTTTAATGGGAGACAAGAAAGAGCTGGGTATTACCTGTGCCCTTATCCCTGCCAACCACAAAGGTGTTGAGATCGGCGAGCGTCATGATCCACTTGGTCTCGCATTTATGAATGGCCCAACGCGCGGCAAAGATGTCTTTATTCCGATGGAGTGGCTAATTGGTGGTCAAGATTATGCGGGTAAAGGCTGGCGTATGTTGGTTGAGTGTTTGTCAGCAGGCCGTGGTATTTCACTGCCAGCGCTAGGCACGGCAATGGGACACTTAACTGCTCGCACCACGGGTGCTTATGCGTACGTTCGTAAGCAGTTTGGTATGTCGATTGGTAAGTTTGAAGGTGTGGCAGAAGCGTTAGGCCGTATCGGTGGTTTAACTTACCTTCTTGAAGCAAGTCGAACACTAACGACAACGTCGCTTGATTTAAAAGAGAAGCCGGGAATCGTCACCGCGATTGCTAAATACCACATGACGGAAATTGCGCGTAAGATCCTAGATGACTCGATGGATATCCATTCAGGTCGCGCGATTCAAGATGGCCCAATGAACTATTTGGCGGCGCCATACCTTGGTATTCCAGTCGCAATTACGGTAGAAGGTGCTAACATTCTGACTCGTAACTTAATGATCTTTGGCCAAGGTGCGACACGTTGTCACCCTTACGTACTCAAAGAGATGGAAGCTGCGGCTAACCCAGATGAGAAGCAAGGCGCAAAAGAGTTCGACGATCTGCTGTTCAAGCATATAGGTCATGCGATGAAGAACACCTTTGGTGCGTTTGGCGCGGCATTGACTGGTTCACGCTTTATTAAAGCCAGCATGAGCGGTCCGACTCAACAGTACTACAAAGAGATGACTCGTTTGAGTCACGCTTTGGCGGTAAGTGCCGATATCGCGATGGCTACACTGGGTGGTGATCTGAAACGTAAAGAGATGATCTCAGCTCGTTTAGGTGATGTGCTTGCTTACCTGTACATGGCATCAGCGGCACTGAAGAAATATGAAGATGAAGGTCGTCAGCAACAAGACCTAGATTATGTTCACTATGCTGTGCAGCACTGTTTGTACCATGCTGCCCAGTCTCTGCAGGAAGCGTTTGCTAACTACCCGCAAAAGGCCGTTGGTCGTTTATTGAAAGGCTTGATCTTCCCACTCGGCAACCACTACCAGAAACCAAGCGACAACCTAACGGTTCGATTGGCTGAAAGTTTAATGACTCCTGGCGCTCATCGTGACCGATTGACTCACCTTTGCTACATAGGCAAAGATGAAAACGACAGTGTTGGTCTGATGGAGAATGCATTCCTCGCGATGTATGGTGTGAAGGGGTTGGAGCGTAAACTGATGCGCGCAGCGAAAGAGGGTAAAGTGGCTCGTAAAGGGTTACTGAAAGATCGTCTGGCACAAGCGCTTGAAGCCGATGTGTTAACAGAGGAAGAAGTTGATCAAATTCTAGCAGCAGACCAATTGCGTTACAAAGCGATTCAAGTTGACCACTTTAGCCATGATTTCAGCGAAGTTCGTACTCATGGTGAGACAAAAAAGTCAAAAGCAAAGCTTGATAGTGCAGCGTGATCTAGACGATTTCGTCTACTCTAGATAAAAACTTGCTCATTTTTAAAGGCACCTCCAGTAGGTGCCTTTATTTTGTGCACAATTTAATAATCCTGACTGAAAGTGCTCCAACCACTTGCATTTTACCGACATTTTTACAGAAATTAGATGCGAACTGCGGGTGAAACTTTTATCCTAGCGGGGTTTTGTTAAGGAAGTTGAATATGATCATCAAACCTAGAATTCGCGGATTTATCTGTACTACTACGCACCCAATGGGCTGTGAAGCTAACGTAAAAGAACAAATTGCTTACACTAAAGCACAAGGCCCAATCAAAGATGCACCTAAACGTGTACTTGTTGTTGGTGCTTCAAGTGGCTACGGCCTATCTTCTCGTATCGCTGCGGCATTTGGTGGCGGTGCTTCTACTATTGGTGTTTTCTTCGAGAAAGAAGGTTCGGAGAAGAAGCCTGGCACAGCGGGTTTTTACAACTCAGTTGCTTTCGAAAAGTTTGCGCGTGAAGAAGGTCTTTATGCAAAAAGCTTAAATGGTGATGCTTTCTCAAATGAAGCTAAGCAGAAAACGATCGATCTGATTAAAGAAGACTTAGGTCAGATTGATATGGTGGTTTACTCACTGGCTTCTCCAGTGCGTAAGATGCCAGAAACGGGTGAAGTGATCCGTTCATCTCTAAAACCTATCGGTGATACGTACACATCTACTGCGGTAGATACAAACAAAGACGTGATCATTGAAGCGAGCGTAGAGCCGGCAACTGAGCAAGAGATCAACGACACTGTTACGGTTATGGGCGGTGAAGATTGGGAATTGTGGATCAATGCTCTTTCTGAAGCGGGTGTTCTAGCAGACGGTTGTAAGACGGTTGCGTACAGCTACATCGGTACTGAGCTGACTTGGCCGATCTACTGGGATGGTGCGCTAGGTAAAGCAAAAATGGACCTAGACCGCGCTGCTGCCGCTCTTAACGAGAAACTTGCAGCTCAAGGTGGCACAGCAAACGTAGCCGTTCTTAAATCTGTCGTTACTCAAGCAAGTTCTGCAATTCCGGTAATGCCTCTTTACATCGCGATGGTATTTAAGAAAATGCGTGAAGAGGGCGTGCATGAAGGTTGTATGGAACAGATCTTCCGCATGTTCAGCCAGCGTCTCTACAAAGAAGATGGTTCAGCACCTGAAGTGGATGACAAGAACCGTCTGCGTCTGGATGACTGGGAACTACGTGATGACATTCAGCAGCACTGCCGTGACCTATGGCCACAAATCACATCAGAGAACCTAAAAGAACTTACTGACTACGTTGAGTACAAAGAAGAGTTCTTGAAACTGTTTGGTTTCGGTGTTGAAGGTGTTGATTACGACGCGGATGTGAATCCAGCGGTAGAAGCAGACTTTATCGAGATTTGATAGAGAACGTATAGCTTCGAGAACGGGCTTCGTCCTGCGAGAGGCTAGAACGCTTCGCTCCGAGATACGACTTAAGGGTTGGTGCTACGCACCAACCCTTTTTGTTTGCGAGAGTTTAGAGCGCTTCACTTTTCTCTATTCAAACGTCGACCAAATCGGCGCGTGATCAGACGGTTTATCAATCCCGCGTAGTTCATAGTCAATGTCTGATTCGATACACTTCTCTGCCAGCTTAGGCGTCGCTAGTACCACATCAATACGTAGGCCGCGGTTATCTGGGAAACCTTTTGAACGGTAATCAAACCACGAGAAGCGATCGTTTACGTCGGGGTGGATCTGACGGAAGGTGTCAACAAAGCCCCAATCAAGTAATGTCTTAAGCCATTGGCGCTCTTCGGGTTGGAATGAGCACTTACCCGTTTGTAGCCAACGTTTACGGTTAGGTTCGCCAATACCAATATCGGCATCAATTGGGCTGATGTTGATATCGCCCATCACAACCAACTGTTCTTCATTGTTATGGTGGTCATTGAGATAAGTCATGAGATCAGCGTAAAACTGGCGCTTGTATGGAAATTTGCTCTCATGGTTAATATTGTCACCCTGAGGGAAATAACCGTTGAGAATGGTAACTGGCTGCCCATTATCGTCTTCAATCGTGACCATGATCATGCGTTTTTGATGATCTTCACTGTCTGTCGGAAAGCCTTTCTGAACGGATAAAGGTTCTTTTTTACATAGCATTGCAACGCCATAGTGCGCCTTTTGACCATGGAAGTAGACTTTGTAACCCATGGCTTCAACATCTTCTAATGGAAATGCTTCATCGTGAACTTTAATCTCTTGGAGACCAATGACGTCCGGCTGATGTTTGTCGATAACTGCTTGGAGTTGATGCAGGCGGGCGCGAAGTCCGTTGATGTTGAAGGAAATGACTTTCATTGAGTTCCCTTTTTGGCTATTTGAATTCTTGTCTGGCCAATACTAGCATCAAATAGACGAACGGTGGAAAGCCGATAAAGTTACTTGGTGTTTATTTAACATATTTTTAAACTTTCGTTTGATAACCGATTCAAATGTGGTGTAATTCGTCTGTGCCTCTGGGCTAATTAACCCTCTTCAAAACACCGAGTTTGCTAAAAGGATGTATTATGCGAACGTTATCAGTGCAGTGGAAAATCACGCTCTTAGCGGGTTTCTGTCTTCTTATCACATCTCTCTCATTGATCGGCTTTTCTGTCTATAACGCTGTATCAAATCAGCAGCAAATTAAGCAGCAAAGTTCTCAATCTGTGATTAATAAGTCTGAACAGATTGTTGAGACACGCGCCTTGCTCAATGCCACAGAAGTTACTCAGTTTTTGAACGAAGCGCTCTACCGTGCAGAAATGCTGGCATCCAGTGCTATGTTCCAAAAGACGTTAAGTGAAGAGAATTTCGGTGACAGTGAAGAGCTGCGAACCGCTTTAGATGAGATGGTGCGCCGCTCTGTATTGAGTTTTGAGACCATTCAGGGTGCTTACTTAGTATTTCGACCAAATATGCTCGATAACGAAGACAGCAATTACGAGAATGCTGAGTATGTCGGCTCCAATGAAATTGGTCGCTTTGCTCCTTACTGGCTAACATCGCAAAATGGCGAAAACGTTGTGGCTAATGTACTGTCAGAAGCGGTATTGGCTGACGCGATCAACAGTGAACGCTTTTATTGCCCTATGGCGTCCAGCACCGCGTGTGTGACCACGCCGAGGTTAATTAACCAAGATGGAACTACTTTCTTAACCAGTTCAATATCTGTCCCGCTCATGCTCGACGATACCCCCATTGGGTTTTTCGGTATCGATTTGCGTCTTGATAGCCTCACAAATATCGTTGCGGAATCTGACCAACTGCTTTTCTCTGGCACGGGTTCGATTAATTTAGTCAGCCTCGACGGTTCTTTAATTGCAAGCGATGATGTGACTCAAACCATTGGTCAGCCTTATAGCAGTGATATTGTCTCAAGCGATCAATTGACCGATTTGTTGTTTGGTCAAGAGGTGAAAACTCAGTGGAGTAGTGATGGTAACTGGCTGAATGTTTTTGCGCCTATCATGGTGGCTAACCAGACATGGGGTGTGTTGTTTGACATGCCGCGTGAGAGTGTCTTGGCTGATGCGGAAGCACTGGATACCATTATTAGCGAACAAGTGGCTTCAAGTGTAAAAACTGAAGTGATCGCTGGTGCAGCTTTGATGCTACTCGGTCTTGCTACTATCGCGGTCGCGGCGTCACGTCTAGTGAAGCCTATTCGAGAAGTGGTGGTGCGCTTGAATGATATTGCGTCTGGTGAAGGTGACTTGACGCAACGATTGGAAGTTAAATCTCAAGATGAGATTGGCCGATTAGCGATTGGCTTTAACCAATTCCTTGATAAATTACAGTCAATCATCAGTGATGTGGTGGACACGACGCTTCAGATCGGTACCACCACACATCAGTCTCGTGTAGCTGCACAGCAAACTCGCACCAGCAGTGATTCACAGTTTAAAGAAGTCGATCTCGTGGCGACCGCTTCTGAAGAGATGACGCAAACTGCTAGCTTAGTGGTTCAAAACGCTGAAATCGCAGTGAGGGCAGCAGAGCAGGCCAATGAAGCCGCTGCGACTGGGCAACGTGTTATTGAGCTGTCTCAAGCGGAAATGGTTAGATTAGTTGATCGTATGACGGCTGCTGTACCTGTTGTGGAAGAGTTAGCAGCAAACAATGCGAATATAACGGACATTCTATCGGTTATCGAGGGTATTTCTGAACAGACTAACTTGCTTGCTCTTAATGCCGCGATTGAAGCGGCTCGAGCGGGGGAACAAGGGCGCGGTTTTGCGGTTGTGGCTGATGAGGTCAGAAACCTAGCCAGCCGTACTCAAGAGTCAGTGGGTGAAATCCGTAAAGTGATAGAGAACGTGCAAAATGGTACACGGGATGTGGTTAAGGCAATCCAAGACGGAAATGACTTAGCGAATGACTCCGCGCAGCAAGTTCAGAATGCTGCAGCAGAACTGAACCAAATTTTTGAAGCTATCGCGTCAATCAACGATATGAATACGCAAATAGTGAAAGCGGCTGAAGAGCAGCAATCTGTCTCCGCAGAGGTCAATCAAAGCGTGAGTAATATTCGTGATTTAAGTGCTCAAATCTTAACTCAAGCCGAAGAGTCGGAGATGGTAAGTAGGCAAATTGGCGACTTGTCTGATAAACAACAGCAGTTGGTCAATCAGTTTAAAGTGTAGCGCTGAGCCATGATCAGATAAATGCGAAAAGGGCTTCGAATCATCGAAGCCCTTTATTCATTGTTGTGGCAAGATCAGCTTATCCAATCGGTATTGGTCTAATCGTTCTTAATCTGCGTGAGTTTGTCGTAATCTCTTCTCAATATCCGATTGAACAATTTGCAGTGCTTTTAAAGCGATATCTGGCTCTACTTCGTTGCTTTCTAAGAGGTAAATAAGATCAACCGCTAGTTTGATTTCATCCGGAGCGTTTTCAAGTCCTTCATTGGTCGACGACATTATTGGTTCCTTTCACGATAGGTTATCTGCTTTTCAACTTTCAGTTTGGCTTCTTGGCAGCGTTTAAGTCTCTGCTCGGTAGCAATCAAAGCTTGCTGTGCCGCTTGCTGTTGAAACGGAGGAGCATACTGTAGAGCCAGCTCCTTGTCGCGAACCATTTCAAGTAAGCGACGCTCCCACTCCTGATGCTGAGCAAGATTTTGATATAGCTCGTTGATCGGTTTTTGAAAGTGGCTTTTATGCTTAGGCTCTTGTTTACGAATCTTTGTGGTTGCGAGTTCTCGTTGTAGCGCGCTTACTTGTGAGAGCAAACGCTCCGTTAGATATTCCGCTCGCAGTGCCGTTAGTTTGCCGGCGGTCTGTTCTCTAATGATGCTTTCAAGAGTCCCTTGAGTCTCTTTAACACATGGAACGAGCAATTTGGAACGACTTTGGAACAGTCGTTCGTCAAATAGTGGCTGGTGGTGCTCGCCCCTTTTGCGGTCGAGTGCAGCAGCATCGACAGCAAGCTGTTCCAAGGTTGATTGAAGCTGATTGAATTTGCTCATGGCGTTCTCAACTATAGATTAACAAACCAAGCTTCGTAGGCCAGTTTGACGGCTAAGATACTTACGACTGTAACAAAAACTGGTCGGATAAACTTGGCTCCGAATCGTATTGCTGAATGTGCGCCGACGAAAGCCCCTGCCATGAGACAGAGACCCATAGTCAATCCGAGTACCCAATCGATATGCCCCAGAATTGCGAAAGTAACTAATGAAGTAAAATTACTTGTGAAATTCATTGCCTTGGCCAGCCCCGAAGCAAGAAGAATATTGAGACGATACAGAGCCATCGAACTTACTGTCCAAAACGCGCCAGTACCAGGGCCTGCAACACCGTCGTAGAAACCTAAAGTCAAACCTTGCGCGTACTGTTTTTTGTTAAGTACTGGACAAGGCTGAGGCGTATCGTTCTTTACCGTGCTAGGGGTTTTATGCCAAATGGTATAAATAGCCGCGGCGAGGATCACCAATGGCAGAATTTTTTCCAGCCACTGTGTACTAATGAGGTCTACCACCAAGGTGCCGATAATTGCTCCGATCAAAGTCGAGAAGAAAGCACGTTTCCAGCAACTTGGTTTAAATAGCTTCTTACGGTAGTAGGTAAAAGCCGCGGTTGATGATGCAAAGGTGGCGGCTAATTTATTCGTTCCTAATGCAATATGGGGTGGTAAACCTAACGACAGTAGTGCAGGGACGGTCAGCATACCACCCCCACCAGCAACAGCATCAATAAACCCAGCAAGGAAAGCAACCAGTGCCAACACCAACAGTACGGTTGGCTCAAACAATTCCATAAAATAGTTCTTCTTATATAAATACGGATACTTATTCGATGATCCGCTTGAATGGTGGCAGTGAATCGAGTAGGGCGCTGCCATAGCGTTTGGTGATCACGCGACGATCGAGAATGATGACTTTACCAGAATCCCTCTCTTTACGCAGCAAGCGTCCGACAGACTGGATTAATTTTTTACTCGCTTCAGGAACCGTGATCTGCATGAAAGGATTTCCCCCTCGACTTTCTATGTATTCCGCATGCGCCTGCTCTACTGGTGAAGTCGGTACAGCGAAAGGGATTTTGGTGATGATCAAGTTTTCTAGCAATTCACCAGGTAAATCTAATCCTTCCGAGAAACTGCCAGTGCCAAATAAAATGCTGGTCTTTTGGCATTGAACTAAGGTTTTATGTTTTTTGAGTATTTCTGAGCGCGACTCCTTACCCTGAACTTGCAGTGCCCAGCCTCTTTTTACGAAATCGGTTGAGAGGGCTTGCGCGACTTGATTCATCTGCCAGTATGAAGAAAACAGGACTAAATTGGCTTTTTTGTCTGCAATTAAATCAGGCAGCTTTTCAATCAAGTGTTCAGTGAATTGTGGCGCTTGCGGTTCATACGCCATTTTAGGGACATAGAGCTCCGCTTGATTCTGATAGTCAAAAGGCGATGCTAAAGCCAAAAATCGCACACCATCTTCGCCCTTTTCACTGATGCCTGCTTGACGACAGAAAAAGCTAAACGAGTTTAAAGCACGCATAGTGGCAGAAGTGAGTACCGCGCCAATGCAACGACTCCAAAGTTGCTGGTCAAGTTGCCAGCCTACTTCCAAAGGTGAAACGTTGACGATGAAGTCGCCTTCACGCTCGGGGCTGACTTCCAACCAGCGAGCTAACGGCGCACCTTTTTCCCTTTGTGGTTCGGCCATTAGGTTCCATACCTGAGCGAGATTATCCATACGTTGGATATAAAATCCCAGTTCAGCAAGAGCTGGCTCTGCCAATCGATTTGAAAGTTCACCTTCTTTAACTCGTTCGGCAATCAGGTCTGCAATTTTTGCGACTGCTAGCGAACCTTTGTGGCTGAGTTTTTTGAGTTCTATAGATTCCTCTGTGAGCCACTGAGGCAACTCGCCATTCTCAAAACGATAAATGTTTTCTTCGAAATGGGCGGGATCAAAGCGAGTTGCTAGCTGAGTTAACGATGGGATCAGTTGCTGAACTGAGTCTTGTAGTTCGTTTCGAAATCGAGCGACACGTTTTTCGTCTGCCATATTGGCAAATTTCGTCACCGCTTGGTTAAGGCGTTCTAGCCAGCTAGCCGCGCCCTTCAGGCTTGCTGCGGCAGAAGAGTGGTCCCTGGCTACGTGTGGTAGGTGATGCGCTTCATCAAAAACATAAATTGTATTTTCTGGTTCAGGCAGAATGACACCACCACCAAGGCCCGCATCAGCCATGACTAAGCTATGGTTGGCGATGATGACATCTGCTTTATCCATTTCAGAGCGCGCTTTTTGAAACGGACAGTTGCGATGCGCTGGCATACTATTGTTGCAGCTATGTTTATCGCTAACGATTAATTGCCAAATATCATCGGCGATTGGCTTAGGCCAGGAGTCTCTATCGCCGTCCCACTTATTTTGCGCTAGTGAACGGTACATTGTTTCGAGTTGTTCGATATCTTTCTTCTTAGGTTTTGTCTCGAACATGGCTAACTGACCACCATCAACGCCACTGGCGGTTGCAAGTTTCTCGGCACAACAATAGCGCTGACGTCCTTTCGCTAAAATAAAAGAGAACTCACGATCAGTCAGGCGGCGATATAAAGGTAAATCCTTATTGACCAGCTGTTCTTGTAAAGCCACTGTCGCAGTAGATATGACCACTTTTCTATTGTTATGAATCGCGACAGGGATGGTCGCCATTAAATAGGAGAGGGACTTACCAATTCCAGTCCCAGCTTCTGCAACGAGCATACGGGTAGATTTGTGATATTCACCGCATAATGTTTTCGCTATCTCCGCAACGAGGTAATTTTGAGCTCGACGAGGCACAAAGTTTTCAAGCTGAGATTGGAGGTTTTGATAACTCGTTCGAATGGATTGTTGGATTTTACTGGTATTCATATTGTGACCTGTATTGCGGGTAGCGCATCATAGCACAGTTTGCTAAACGCTACTTAGTTCACGAAATAGAATCCTTAATAACGAAATGTGGATCTTCTTCACAAAAAAAAACTGAACCTTCAGATACTTACAATTAATTCTAAATGTAAAAAATATATCACGCCAAACTTGGGATTTGACTGGAATAATATTCTGATTTTTATGTTTCAGTATGTAGTTTTAGGGTTTATATGCTGTATTGGTGGTTTGTTAAGTTTTCGATACTGCGAGGCTAAAAGTTATGAGGTCGCTCGAAATTTGCTCATAATTTTATGTAAATAATTGATTTTAAATGAATAAATGTTTTTTTATTTTCTGTTTTTAGAATATTTGACACGCCGAATAATCTTTTGCAATCTAGACCTCGAAATTTAGTGACGTTGATATCCGACCCATTAGAGGAAGGAATCATCATCAAAAAACATAAAGGGAACCGGACAAGGATTTCCCATTCTATAGAAAAGGCAGTGGATTATTATGAAAAAGACTCTAGTAGCTCTTTCAGTTCTAGCAGCAGCTTCGTCTGCTCAAGCAATCGAACTTTACAACCAAGACGGTGTAACTGTTAACCTATCTGGTGATGTAGAAGTACGTTACCTAAAAGATATCGGCGTAGACCAAATCACTAAGCAAGAGATCGACGATGCTGATTTCGGTTTCGACACTCGTTACGCTGTAAACGACGACTTCCAAGTTGGTGCTTTCCTTGAGTTTTCTGGTGACAACGATGACCGTGCGAAAGGTAACTCTTCTGTAGGTAACGTTTACTTCGGTTTCTACCACAACGCTTACGGTACTCTAAAAGTTGGTAAACTAGATACTCAACTTGACGACGCTGGTATCGGTTCTGATTACCTTTTCGGTGTTAACTCTTTCTTCAACGATGCTAGCTTCGGTGGTGATGAAGCAGTACGTTACGATTACGACAACGGCTCTTTCTACGCAGGTCTAGGCCTAATCCAAGACAAACACGATGAAGATGCTATTGGCGAAGATGGTCACTACTTCGACGCTAAAGTTGGTTACCGTGTAGCTGACTTCGACTTCACAGTTTTCTACGGTGATGCAGAGCTTAAAGGTGTAGACAGCGATTCTGTTGCTCTAAACAAAGAAGAAACTCTAATCGCTGGTGAGATTCGCTACGCTGGTATCGAAAACCTAAACCTAGAACTAGGTTACTACAAAGTAGACACTAAAGAATCTGGTGCTTCTTCTGATGTAGATACTCTAGCAGTTGCTGCAGACTACACATGGAACAAAGTTACATTCGCTGGTGGCTTCAGCACAACTGATTACAGCGATGCAGCTACAAAAGACTTCGATCAGTGGTTCCTAAACGCGGGTTACGGTATTGCACCTAACACTACTGTTTACGTAGAGATCGGTGACAACGACAAAGACAACACTGACCTAGGTTACGGTGTTGGTATCAAAGCTTCTTTCTAATTGAAAGTCTTTGATTAATAACACGAAGCCACCCTTTGGGGTGGCTTTTTATTTTTTATAACAATGGCTTATTACTTTTAACTTGTTTAAGCTGCTGTTAAAATCAACCCCAATTGTCGCAGAATTAAAGAGATTTTTATGATGAAATGGATGCTAACGTTTTGTGCGCTGTTTTCTTTTACAGCAAGTGCTGCAGTCTTAACCCCAGCAAAAGGTTTATCGGTTCTTTACATAAATGGTGAACAGTCTGAGTCCAAAATTGGTAAATTGGATATACCTCAAGGGAGTGTTCAATTGGTTGTTCAAATGGATAAAGAACTAGGTCGTGGTAATTCTGCAAAAGTGTTTACTTCTTATCCATACGTTATTAATTTCAACGTGACAGGTAATGATATCGTTATTGATCACCCAACAGCGAGAAGCACCCAAGAAGCGGTAAATGCTTTCAAGTCAGAACAGCCAGAGTGGAAACTGTCTCAAGATGGCCAGTCTCTGAACTATACTCAAGACTTGTTGCCTTCAAACGGAAGTTTGTTTCCATACGTAGCCATGGATAAGCTAGTTGCAGAGTACAACCAGTCAAAAGGAATTTTCTTTGAAGGTGGCAAGCTAATTGACAAACCTGTAGAAGCTCAAGTTATTGCAGTAGCGACTACAAGCACAGCTGTTACATCAACAGCAAGTCAAGTTGAAAAAACGTCTCCAGCTAAACCTGTTGCCTCAAGCAATGTTGAACAACTAAAAGCTTGGTACCTAAAATCTTCTCAACAAGAGCGTAAAGAATTCCGCCGTTGGATGATTGACCAAGAGTAAAACAAAGCTTGAAGTTTCGAGTCGCGAGCTACTCGCAGCTCGAAACTTAAGTGTTAACCACTAAAGCATTCTTCACAATTCAACGCACATTCAACCGCATCTACTAATGCTTCTATATGCTCAGGTTCACTAATGAACGGCGGCATCATATAAATCAGTTTGCCAAATGGGCGGATCCAAACCCCTTTCTCGACAAACAGTGCTTGAATCGCTTCCATATTGACCGGCGTCGTGGCTTCAACCACGCCAATGGCACCAAGCCAGCGAACGTCTTCTACCAACTTGTGCTGCTTTAACTTAGGCAGTAACTCAGAAAAAAGCTGTTCGATTTGCTTTGTCTGCTGCTGCCATTCATTTTGCTCTAGCAATTCCATGCTGGCTGTCGCGACTGCGCAGGCCAACGGGTTGGCCATAAAAGTAGGGCCATGCATAAAGCAACCTGCATCACCGCCACATACCGTATCCGCAACATCACTTGAGGCTAGCGTTGCTGATAGCGTCATGTAGCCACTGGTTAATGCTTTACCTACACATAGAATGTCAGGGGATATCTCAGCGTGCTCACAGGCAAACATTTTTCCGGTACGACCAAAGCCGGTAGCAATTTCATCGAGAATCAGTAGCACGCCAAACTCATCACATAATTCTCTAACACCTTTAAGAAATTGAGGATGATAGATTCGCATTCCGCCAGCGCCTTGAACGATAGGTTCTAGGATCACGGCCGCTATCTGAGAATGGTTTTGAACGAGCTTGTGCTTAAAGTCGGCTAAATCAGCTTCATCCCACTCCTCCCAGAAGCCGGTTTTTGGCGAAGAGGCGAAGATGTGTTCAGGCAGAAATCCTTTATACAAAGAGTGCATTGAGTTGTTAGGGTCAGTTACCGACATTGCAGCAAACGTATCACCATGATAGCCATCTCTGAGTGTTAGGAACTTCGGTCTCACTTGACCTTTTGCATGCCAGTATTGAAGGGCCATTTTCAAGCTGACTTCCACCGCGACAGAACCCGAATCGGCCAAAAAGACATGCTGAAGATTATTTGGTGCAAATGAGAGTAGCTTTTTACACAGGTTAATCGCTGGATCATGAGTGATCCCGCCAAACATAACGTGAGACATCTTATCAATTTGGCTATGTGCGGCAGCATTGAGATGAGGGTGATTGTATCCATGAATCGCAGACCACCATGATGACATGCCATCAATTAGCTGCTCACCAGACTCTAAATGCAGCATGACTCCTTTGGCGGAAACAACTGGGTAGCAGGTCAGAGGTGTCAGCGTTGAAGTATAGGGATGCCAGATATGACGGCGGTCGAAAGCGAGATCCATGTTCAGTTCCTGAAATCTTGATGGTTAAAAATTAATCAAGTGTAAACTTTTGAAATTGCTGGGTGTTGACAGTCTACCTTGTGTCAGTAGACTAGCCAAGTATTCAAACTGACAATAATTAAAGGAAGCCCCGTGGAAGTACGTCACAACTGGACAGTTGCTCAAGTTAGAGAACTTATGGATAAGCCATTCATGGATCTTCTATTTGAAGCGCAACTGGTGCATCGTCAATATCAGCAGCACAATCATGTCCAAGTCAGCACCTTGCTTTCGATAAAAACAGGCGCTTGTCCTGAAGACTGTAAATACTGCCCCCAGAGCGCAAGATATACAACGGACGTAGAGAAAGAGCGTCTCATGGAAGTCGAGCGTGTTTTAGATGCAGCGCAGAAGGCTAAGAATGCAGGTTCGACCCGCTTCTGTATGGGAGCGGCATGGAAAAACCCAAAAGAACGCGACATGCCGCATCTGACCGATATGATTAAGGGCGTCAAAGGGATGGGGTTAGAAACCTGCATGACGCTGGGTATGCTTACTTCGGATCAAGCGAAAGCTTTAGCCGACGCAGGGTTAGACTACTACAACCACAACTTAGACACTTCGCCTGAATTCTACGGCAACATTATTACTACTCGTACTTATCAGGACCGTCTGGATACACTTTCTCACGTTCGCGATGCAGGCATGAAGATATGTTCTGGCGGTATTATTGGTATGGGTGAGAATGCCAATGATCGTGCTGGCCTGCTTGTTGAACTGGCAAACCTACCTACTCACCCAGAGAGTGTGCCAATCAATATGTTGGTCAAAGTGAAAGGTACCCCACTAGAGAAGGTGGAAGATGTTGAACCATTCGATTTTATCCGTCTGATAGCGATTGCTCGAATCATGATGCCTAAGTCTGCGGTACGCCTGTCTGCTGGTCGTGAGAACATGAATGAGCAGATGCAAGCGCTGTGCTTTATGGCGGGGGCCAACTCCGTTTTCTATGGTTGTAAACTGCTGACAACACCAAACCCTTCTGAAGACAAAGATATGCTTCTGTTCGATAAGCTTGGCATTAATAGCCAGCAAGTGTCTCAGAAGCCCGATGAAATCGAAGAGAATGATCTTCTTGATCGAGTTGTAGAACGAGTGGCTGCACGCCCAACGAAAGACGACTTATTCTACGATGCAGGCGTTTAATACTCGAATTGCTAAAGCCCTTGAGCAACGTAAAACTCAGGGTTTAAGCCGTACTTTACTCAATATAGAACAAGGTAATCGTGCCCACTTAGTTCACGAAGGTAACAGTTACCTTAATTTTTCCAGCAACGATTATCTTGGGTTAGCCGCGGATAAAGAGTTAACCAAAGCGTGGCAGCTAGGCCTAGAGCGTTATGGCAACGGTAGTGGTGCATCGCCATTGGTGACGGGTCATAGCTCTGCTCATCGCGATCTAGAACAGAGCTTATGCCAATGGCTGGGGTTTGAAAGGGCGATATTGTTTAGCTCGGGATTTTCTGCCAATCAAGCCATGCTATTTGCACTATTAGAGAAAGATGACCTGCTATTACAAGATAAGCTCAATCACGCCTCACTGATCGAAGCTGGTATGTTGTCGACTGCGAAGATGAAGCGTTTCAGACACAACGATGTTGACCACCTTTGCTCTTCCATTGATGGCAATACTTTGGTCGTCACAGAAGGGGTTTTTAGCATGGATGGTGATTTATCACCATTGGCAGATATCTATTCAGTGACACGTAAAAAAGCCTGGCTTGCGGTTGATGATGCTCATGGCATTGGTGTGCTTGGTAAAGATGGTCGTGGCAGTTGCCATCATGCGGGGATTCAGCCTGATTTGTTGGTAGTGACCTTTGGTAAAGCATTGGGTCTATCTGGAGCTGCAATTATGTGTAGCCGTGAGGTGGGGGACTATTTAACTCAGTTTGCCCGACATCATGTCTATTCGACCGCGATGCCCCCTGCACAGGCTGTAGCCTTAACTCAAGCGATCACTATGATTCAGGAACAGTCATGGCGAAGAGAAAAATTGTGCGAACTCTCTGAGTATTACCATTCTCTGTTAGGGAATGAACAAGGTTACTGTGCAACTCAAACGCCGATTAAGCCATTTATTCTTGGTAGTAGTGAAAAGGCAATCAATATCGCATCACAGCTCAAAGCTAACGGTATCTGGGCGACGGCGATCCGTCCCCCTACAGTTGCTGTTGGTAGTGCACGACTGCGCGTGACTCTCACGGCTAGCCATGAAAAAGCACACATACGAGCATTGGCAAATCAGCTAAAAACAGCTTTGAAGGAAGTGGATTAATGGAACAAGCGGTATTGATTACTCCTGACCGTGTCAACGACAAAGCAGCGATTGCTGATGCATTCGGCAGAGCAGCCAAAACGTACGATCAACATGCAGAGTTTCAGCGTGATGTGGGCTTACGTTTGTTGGCCCAAATGCCTCAAGATCTTACGGGTAAAACGGTATTGGATTTGGGATGTGGGACAGGCTATTTCTCATTAGAGCTGATAAAACGTGGTGCGACGGTGATCTGTTTTGACCTGTCGCAACAGATGCTCGACGCCGCTAAACAGCGCTGTGGTGAGATGGCTACGTACTTGCAAGGAGATGCCGAAGCGTTGCCATTTGAAAATCATAGCATTGATTTTGCATTTTCCAGCTTAGCGCTACAGTGGTGTGATGACTTATCCGTGCCACTTCGTGAGCTGCGTCGAGTGATAAAACCGCTGGGTTCAATTTATTTTTCGACTTTACTCGACGGTTCTCTAAATGAGCTAAAACTAGCGTGGAGCAAAATTGATTCATATCAACACGTGAATCAATTTATCTCAGTCAATCAGGTAAAAATTGCGTTAGCGCAATCTGAATGCCATACGCATCAACTAGACTTACCGACCATTACGGTTTGGTACAAGACGGCATTTTCTTTAATGCGTGATCTTAAGGGCATTGGTGCAACGCATGTGGGTGGCAGGGCAAATGGCTTGACTGGTCGCAAAGCGTTACAACGTGTCGAACAAGAGTATCAAACAAACCAAAATCATCAGGGTCTTCTGCCTGCAACATATCAGGTCTGTTTAGGGGTTATTCATCTATGATTGATGCATTTTTTATTGCGGGTACGGATACCGATGTTGGAAAAACAGTTGCGTCTAAAGCGATTTTAAACGCGCTAGCGGAAAAGGATTTAAAAACCATAGGCTATAAGCCTGTCGCTGCGGGTTGCGAAAAAACGGAGTTTGGATTGCGAAACTCGGACGCGCTCTATCTGCAAAAAGCCGCTACGTTGGAAGTGGCGTATGATGACGTCAACCCATACGCACTAGCGTTGCCAGCGTCACCACATATTGCAGCTAAGCGGGAAGGAGTCGTCATCGATTACGCCGTACTGAGTGATAAGCTGTCACAGCACAAGAAAAATGCGGATATCGTGTTAGTTGAGGGCGCTGGCGGTTGGCGAGTACCTGTATCGGACTCTGATTGTTTGTCAACGTGGGTGCAGCAGGAAAAACTGCCTGTTGTCCTTGTGGTCGGTATTAAACTTGGCTGTCTTAGCCATGCAATGTTGACGCTCGATGCAATCAAAGCGGACGGTTTACAAGTCATCGGCTGGGTCGCAAACCGGATCAACCCAGGCACAGAGCACTATGCTGATATCATTGAGATGCTAGAGCAAAAAATTGATGCGCCGAAAATTGGTGAAATACCTTACGTTCCAAGCGTGAAGCGCAAAGGGCTTGCAAAGTATATTGATGTGACGCCTTTGCTAAAGGGCGACTGTTAGAGATATTAAAAGGGCTGCCATTGGCAGCCCTTTTTGCATTTGGTCAACAGCATTATCGCTCTTGATTAAGCCCCATCAGCGCACTTTGAGTCTCTGCAATACGTTTTTGTGTTTGATTGTCTACAGAGATACCTAACTGCTGCTTTGCCTCATCTTCCGAGATCCCTAAGTGGCAGCACAACAGATCAATAGCCATTTGATAGTCGTTAGTTTCAACCATGATTTTGTCCCTTATCCCTATGTCCCATGGAGTGGATCAGTAGTAAATCTAGCATGTTTGATTGGACTCTCAATACGACCAAAGTCTAACGCCTCGTGGTGTTGAGAAAGCTGACGATACATTATGGCGCTAATCCATTGATTGTAATGAAATTGAGAAATTTGCTGCGTCCAGAAATCAAATGTTTCAATTTGCTGCTTAACCTTGATATTAAAAGGGATAGACTATATCTATTAGGTAAAGAACAAGCTGGTCGTGATTTGAATGCATCAGCACAGAGAAAAAGCTTCCGTTTTTGGAGAAAAGTAATGAAGCGAGTAATGTTATTCCTTGTAACCAACTTAGCTGTTGTACTGGTATTAAGTGTTGTCCTCAACATTGTGTATGCAGTGACAGGCATGCAACCAGGCAGCCTTTCTGGGTTACTGGTGATGGCCGCGGTATTTGGTTTTGGTGGTTCGTTTATCTCATTGCTAATGTCAAAGAGTATGGCATTGCGTTCAGTGGGAGGCATGGTTATTGAGAGTCCGCGTAACGAAACAGAACATTGGCTGCTAGAAACGGTGCGTCGTCAATCTGAGCAAGTGGGTATTGGCATGCCAACGGTAGCCATCTATGATTCAGCGGATATCAATGCTTTTGCAACAGGTGCGAAACGAGATGACTCTTTGGTCGCGGTTTCGACGGGCCTATTGCACAACATGACTCGTGATGAAGCAGAAGCGGTGCTTGCGCACGAAGTTAGCCACATTGCCAATGGTGATATGGTTACCATGACCCTGATGCAAGGTGTTGTAAATACCTTCGTTATCTTCTTGTCTCGTTTTATCGCTAACCTTGTTGCGTCGAACGACAATGAAGAAGAAGGTGGTAGTAATATGATGGTTTACTTTGGTGTCAGTATGGTACTCGAACTCATCTTCGGTTTCCTAGCGAGCTTTATTACCATGTGGTACAGCCGTCATCGTGAATTCCACGCAGATTCAGGTGCCGCACAGTTGGTTGGTAAGCACAAGATGATCGCAGCGCTAGAACGTCTTAAAGTAAGTCATGAATCACAGCTAGAAGGTTCTATGATGGCGTTTGGCATCAATGGTAAGCGTTCAATGACAGAACTACTCATGAGCCACCCTCCACTAGACAAACGTATTGCTGCACTGCGCAATTCTTAATCTGTCGCTATAATTATTTGAAAAGGCTTGGTTTATAACCAAGCCTTTTTTGATCCGTTTGAAAAATCCTACGTACAAAAGCCATAAGTTATACAAAATCATTTTTGTACAACTTTAATTTTTCATCTATGATTTGCATGTTATACAAATAAGATTTATGTATAGCTTTTAGGGAGTGACATATGGATGTCCAAGCTGTAAGCAAGGTATATCAACAACTGAACAAGGAAAATCTTCACCTTCTGTCGGATGTTTATCATCAAGAAGTGGTGTTTGAAGATGCTGCCCACCGCTTGGAAGGTTGGGACGCGCTTGAGCGCTATTTTGAGACACTCTACAAAAACGTCACACGTTGTGATTTTGAGATTCAGGAGCATCAGCAAACGGATGATAGTGGGTTTCTCACTTGGCGAATGGCATTAGAGCATCCAAAATTATCAAAAGGGACGGTGATTTATGTCAATGGCGTTAGTCATATTAAGTTTTCTGAAGGGCGAGTCATCTACCACAGAGACTATTTTGATTTGGGTGAAATGCTGTATGAGAACCTACCGTTACTTGGCTCAATTATAAAAAGCATCAAGCAGAGGTTAGGCCAATGAACTGCGTTCTGATTACGGGTGCGACATCGGGTATTGGCTATCAGTTAGCCAAAGATTACGCTGAAAATGGCTGGCATGTTATTGCTTGTGGACGTAACACTGCCGTTCTCAATGAAATGGTTGAGACGTCAACGTCGATCTCTTCACTAACCTTTGATCAAACAAACCTTGAGCAGACCAAAACGGCCTTGTCTCATTTGCCGATTACGCCCCAGTTATGGATATTCAATGCGGGTGATTGTGAGTACATCGAAGATGGGCAACTGGACGCTGAACTCATTAAGAGAGTTTTCGATATCAATGTGATTGGTTTGTCGAATGCTATCCACGCGTGTCAGCCGAATTTCAGCGCGGGGCATAGGGTGGCGATTATTGGCTCTATCGCCAGTGAAGTCGCGTTACCTAGAGCGGAAGCCTATGGTGCGTCAAAAGCGGCGGTCAGCTACCTCGCTAGAACTTTACAGTTGGACTTAAAACCACAGGGAATTGATGTTTCGATAGTCTACCCAGGTTTTGTGAAAACACCACTCACAGATAAGAACACCTTTGATATGCCAATGATGGTGACTGCGCAACAAGCATCCCAACAGATTCGTCATGGTTTAGCGAAGGGCAAAGGCCATATTTATTTTCCAACTAAATTTACATCAATTTTGCGATTGATTGGTGCATTGCCATACCGTTGGCAAAATGCTCTGACTGCAAAGTTGCTCGCCCAGGGATAGAGGTAACGATATGAAAATCGCAATTATAGGCAGTGGAATTTCTGGATTAACGTGTGGTTATTATCTTAGTCGTGACCACGATGTAACCTTGTTTGAAGCGAATGATTATATTGGAGGGCATACCGCGACGGTTGACGTCGAACTTGAGGGTAGTCGCTACTCCGTTGATACGGGCTTTATCGTTTATAACGATCGAACCTACCCGAATTTTATCGCCTTGATGAATGAGATTGGCGTGGAAGGAAGACCAAGCCAAATGAGCTTCAGCGTCCGAAATGACAGTAATGGGCTTGAGTATAATGGCCACACATTAACCACCTTATTTGCACAGAAGAGAAACTGGCTAAATCCTAAGTTTTACTCATTTATATTTGAAATATTGAGATTTAACCGCCTAGTCAAAGAGTGTGTTGATCAAACAACGGGCGAGAACACCTTAGGCGACTTCTTGACCTCTCACCGTTTTAGCGATTACTTCTGCGACAACTATATTCTTCCAATGGGGGCGGCCATTTGGTCTTCAACTCTCGCAGATATGAGGGCGTTTCCACTCCAGTTTTTTGCGCGTTTTTTCTTAAATCATGGACTGCTTGATGTGACAAACAGACCTCAATGGTATGTGATTAAAGGTGGATCTAGAGAGTACATTAAGCCATTGACTAAAGGGTTTGCGGACAAGATTCGACTCAATAGTCCGGTCGAGTCAGTGAGTCGTGATCAAGCTGGGGTTACGGTCAGAGTTAATGGTCAAACCGAACGTTTTGACCAAGTGATTTTTGCTTGTCACAGCGATCAAGCTAAGCATTTGTTGGCTGATATCAGCTCGGTAGAGAGCGAAATCTTATCCGATTTAGCCTATCAGCCAAATGAAGTCGTGCTTCACACGGATGAATCTTTGCTGCCAAAACGAAAAGCGGCATGGGCATCATGGAACTATTGGTTGGATGGCGGTGAGCAAGAGCAATCTCGACCACCTACGTTGACCTACAATATGAACATCCTACAGCACATCCAAGCGCCAAAAACGTTTTGTGTTTCTTTAAACAGCAGCGATCAGATAGACAAAGACAAAATACTGAAAAGTTTTGTCTACCACCATCCGGTGTTTAGCCGCGACTCGATGGCCGCTCAGGCAAGACGCAATGAAATTAATGGCTTGTCTCGGACATGGTTTTGTGGCGCGTATTGGTACAACGGGTTCCATGAAGATGGCGTTCGCAGTGGACTGGATGTCGTGAGAGGAATACGATTAGCCAGTGAAACCCTTCAATCTCAGGGAGCGGCTTAAGATGTCCTTGGAACAGCGTAACCATTTGCTGGTTGGAAAAGTCCGACATCGTCGTTTTACGCCCATTGAACATGCGCTGAACTATCATCTATTTATGCCTTGTCTTGATCTGGATGATCTCGACGCTCTGCAACAGAGAGTGTGGGGGTTTGGTCAGAGATGGTGGCATTGGGCGAGATTTAAGCGCCAAGACTATCTCGGTAGTGGGGACTTAAAACAAGCGGTATTGAGTAAGGTTCAACAGCTGGGTGGAGAACCGATTCAAGGAACCGTGAAAGCGGTCATCCATCTTCGATACTTTGGCATTTACTTCAGTCCGGTGAACTTTTACTACATTTACGACCAACAAGGTCATTGGAGATACTTGCTTGCGGAAGTCAGTAATACTCCTTGGAATGAGCGCCACTACTATCTGCTCGATGCTGATGACCGGAATACTTGGACTCACAGCAAAGCATTTCATGTCTCGCCATTCAATCCGCTAGAACAGCAATACCACTGGAACATCAAACCTCTGGGCGACAAGTTATCTGTTCACTTGGCTTGTCACCGAGAGAGTAAGGAGTTTGATGCTACGCTTAAAATGAACAAACATCCTTTTAATTCAAAAGTATTACTCAAGCACCTGATCGTTACACCCATAATGGCAGTAAAAGTGATGACAGGGATTTATTGGCACGCTTTAAAGCTCTGGATTAAAGGTGCACCGTTTTACTCTCATCCGAAATATCAACAAGGGCTTGACAGTTCAACGGATAACAGCGGCGCGGAACTAAAAAAATAACAAGGAACCGATGACATGATTAACTCACAGACACTGGCTTTGCCTGTTCAGTTAAGTTCAGTACAAAAAACAGCCCGAAATATCGCATTTTCTTGTCTCTGCAAGCTACAAGTTGGTTCTTTAACTGTGATTGAATCATTTAGTGATGAACCAGCACTGCGCGTAAGAGAGCAGTTTGGCAAGCCTAAAGAAGGTCAACCCAGCGCTATCATAGAAGTAAAGAATCCGGCCTTTTATGCCCGTTTGCTCAAGGGGGGCAGTATTGCTGCGGGTGAGGCATACATGGATGGTTGGTGGGATAGCCCTAACCTTACTCAACTGATGGAGTTGATGGCACTCAACTTGTCAGCGTTAGACTCGATAGAGAGCCGTTCTAGTTTGTTGTCCAAGCTTACTTATCAAGTCAGCCATTGGTTAAACAGAAATACGGTGGCCAATTCAGCCAAAAACATCGAAGCGCACTATGACCTGAGCAATGACCTTTACCAAACATTTCTTGACCCAAGAATGCTCTACTCGTCTGCTGTGTTTAACGATGACAGTGACTCTTTAGAGCACGCGCAAATCAACAAGATGGAGCGTTTGTGTCAGCAACTCAAGCTGACAGCGAACGATAGCGTTATCGAAATCGGCACAGGTTGGGGGGCAATGGCGATCTATATGGCGCAAACATATGGCTGCCATGTTACGACAACGACGATTTCGGAGCAGCAATACCAATATGCGAAACAGGCCATAGAGGCGAAAGGCTTGACCGATAGAATCACGTTACTTAAGAAAGACTATCGTTTGCTTGAAGGTGAATTTGACAAGCTGGTCTCGATCGAAATGATTGAAGCGGTTGGTAAACAGTTTTTGACGTCGTACATTCAGAAGTGCCAATCGTTACTCAAACCTGGTGGTCTGATGGCGATACAAGCAATTACCATTGCAGATCAACGTTATGACTACTACAGCAACAACGTTGACTTTATCCAGAAGTATATCTTTCCGGGTGGTTTTCTTCCTTCAATCACCGCTTTAACTCAAGCCACCACTAAGCATAGTGACTTGGTACTAAGAGATCTGTTTGACATAGGACAGGACTACGCACGCACGCTTAGTCACTGGTATGAGCGTTTCAATGCTGCGCAAGAACAGGTTTATAAACTCGGATTTGATGAACGTTTCATTCGCATGTGGAACTATTACTTCTGCTATTGTGAAGGCGGATTCCGAGCAAAATCGATCAGTACAGTGCACATGACGTTCCAACGTCCTTAACAAAGAGAGTGAGCTGATGAAGCGTCTCATACTCATCTCAACTTGGTTCCAGGTTATCTGGTTCGTGGCTGTTATTGGGCAAACATCATGGCATTGGCTGACGTTGTTGTTAGTCACCTTCACTCTCTTAATCACCGCTTTGCGTAGCGAATTTGCTTGGAAAAAGCTCGCGGTGATTGTGGCAGTGGGCATCAGCGTAGACTCGGTTAATATGGCGTTAGGACTCTTGCATTTTGAGCAAGGGTACCTTCCGTTATGGTTAGTCTCTCTATGGGTTATTTTTGCCTGGTACTGCTATTTTTTATATCCGGTAGTGAGCCAATACCCATTATCTATCGTATCAGTCATAGGTGGAATTGGTGGAGCACTCAGTTACAGTGCCGGTGAGAAGCTTAACGCGGTGACTTTCGGATTGCCGATAGTGTTAACAGCAGGCATCTTGTTAATTGAGTGGACCATTATGGTCTTATTGATTTTTAAGGTGTACGGATATGAAAATCATCCTGATACTCGTCACTTATCTAGTAGTGACAGCTAGTGCGTTGGCTTCTGTTGTCTCTGACAGGGTGGAACAAGATTGGCGCAATTGGTCAAAGGTAGGACAAGCGCAACTTACCATGCTTTTCTTTGATATTTACCACTCTCAGCTTCTTACACCGAGTGGGCGATATACACTTGACCCTGATATTACCCCGCATCCTTTGGCACTATCTATCACCTACCAAAGAGAGATTTCACAACAGCAATTGATCGATGCGACGCTAGAACAATGGCAAAAGCTCGGCTACCAAGCAACACAAACCCAGCAATGGGCAGAGCATTTAGCGAGTATCTTCCCGAATATCAAGAAGGGACACAGTTTGACATATGTAACAGATGGTGTTCAGGGACAGTTTTATTTCTCTGAGCAGCAAGCGAGCATTAAGCTCATCGGTGTGATAGAAGAAGAACAGCTTAATGATGCATTTTTGGCTATTTGGCTCTCGCCCGATACTGAATATCCTAGCTTGAGAGAGCGTCTGATTGGGAGAGCACAATGATAACTCAGCTACGTGCGGCTATCGCCACTCTGGTAATCCTGTTTTTACTAGGCTGTGCGGCGGAATTGGATGATTACCAATCCACTCAACCTAAATTTGACCTGTTCGAGTATTTTCAGGGAGAGTCGACGGCTTGGGGAATGGTGCAGGACTACTCCAGTAAACAGACGCGGCGTTTCGAAGTTAACATCAAAGGGAGCGTAGCGGGCAATGTGCTGACCTTAGTTGAAGATTTCGTGTTTGATGACGGAGAGACATCGCAGAGAATCTGGTCAATCGAGCGGGTTGGTGGTGGTCAATACCAAGGGCGTGCCGACGACATTATTGGTGTTGCCACAGGACGAGAAGTTGGTAATGCTCTGCAATGGCAGTATGATTTTGAATTGAAGATGGAACAATCAACGGTGGTGGTGACCTTCGATGATTGGTTATACAGACAAGATGACAAACATGTGTTCAACCTTACCAAAATCAAAAAGTTTGGCATTGAGGTAGGCACGATCACCCTGTTTTTCCAGAAGCAATAAACAGTTGTGGATAACTGGCTCGGGCTTCACCCTACTGGCAGTGGGTGTTGGTAGAAAAATGATCCAACTTTTGGTCTTGAAGGTGTCGACAGGACTCGTTCCTAAAGCGAGATAATAATCCAGCTCACCAAAATAAAAAGGGTTGACGCCTTAACGCCAACCCTCTCACTACTCGATACTCGATACTTACAGCTTGTCTGTCAGCTCAATCGCTTGACCGATGTAGTTTGCTGGCGTCATCTCTTTAAGACGTGCTTTTTCGTGCTCAGGAAGTTCAAGACCGTCGATAAAGCGACGCATTGTTTCACCATCTACACGTTTACCACGAGTTAACTCTTTAAGCTTCTCGTATGGTTTTTCGATACCGTAGCGACGCATCACAGTTTGTACAGGTTCAGCTAGAACTTCCCAGTTCTTGTCCAGTTCTGCTAGTAGTGCTTCACGGTTAACTTCGAGTTTGCTGATGCCTTTTAGAGTAGACGTGTAAGCGATGATTGCATAGCCAACACCAACACCTAGGTTACGTAGTACTGTTGAGTCCGTTAGGTCACGCTGCCAGCGAGAGATAGGCAGTTTTTGTGCTAGGTGACCGAATACAGCATTCGCTAGACCTAGGTTGCCTTCAGAGTTTTCAAAGTCAATTGGGTTAACTTTGTGTGGCATCGTTGACGAACCAATCTCACCAGCAACGGTTTTTTGTTTGAAGTGACCGAGTGCGATGTAGCCCCATACGTCACGATCGAAGTCGATTAGGATGGTGTTAAAACGCGCAACCGCATCAAACAGTTCAGCGATGTAGTCGTGTGGCTCGATCTGAGTTGTGTAAGGGTTCCAAGTCACACCCAGCGACTCAGTGATGAACTCTTCGGAGAATGTGTGCCAATCTAGCTCAGGGTAAGCGGATAGGTGAGCGTTGTAGTTGCCGACAGCACCGTTGATTTTTGCTAGGATTTCAACGTTAGCGATCTGCTTGTATTGACGTTCCATACGGTACGCAACGTTTGCCATCTCTTTACCCATGGTTGATGGAGAAGCTGGCTGGCCGTGTGTACGTGACAGTAGTGGAATATCACGGTATTCAACAGCAAGAGCTTTAATCGCGTCGATGATGTTTTTGATTTCAGGAAGAATAACTTCGTCGCGAGCTTCTTTCAGCATTAGAGCGTGAGAGGTGTTGTTGATATCTTCTGATGTACATGCGAAGTGAATGAACTCATTTACTGCGTGTAGCTCAGGAACGCCGGCAACTTTCTCTTTCAGAAAGTATTCAACCGCTTTAACGTCATGGTTTGTTGTGCGTTCGATCTCTTTGATACGAGCGGCATCTTCTTCAGAGAAATTTGCGGCTAGGTCATCTAGGAACTGATTGGCTTCTGCACTGAATGCAGGGACTTCTGCGATGGCATCTGTAGCTGCTAGCTTTTGTAACCAGCGGATTTCAACGATAGAGCGGTACTTTAGTAGACCAAACTCACTAAAGATGCTGCGAAGTGCAATAGTTTTACTTCCGTAACGACCGTCTACTGGTGAAACAGCAGTCAATGCTGACAGTTCCATGATGTTCTCCTGAATTGAGTTTCGAAATTTTGTGAGCTTTATACCAGCATCTTAGTGATTTGTCACGAATATTGCGCAAACGTTTGCGCGGGGTTTATTTTGGTATAAAGAAACAGCTCGCGCTAAGGCACGAGCTGGGAATTAATTATGACATTCTCGCAAGTAGGATCTGTGCTTGTTCTACCATCTTTTTTCGTCCAAAGATGAGGTGACGACGCTTACCGCCCACTTGTCTCCATAGTACCGCGCTGCGAATGCCAGACAACAGCAGAGCTCGAACTTTATGTTGATTTGTAGTCTGTTGCAGCACAGAAGGTGTCCCCGTTACTTGAATGCGAGGCCCCACTGGGCTAATGACATCAAGATAGACGCTGGCAAGGTTACTCAGCATCTGTTCGTCGAGTAAATCAAAGTGATCGAGTTGGCGTTCGAGCATTTGGATACGGTCGCCGAGCTGTGACATCGCATCGTTACGGCTTTGAAGCTTGCGCTCTAATGCCATCAAACTAATGATGTAACGGGTAATCTCACTGCCAGAAGGGGTGCTATCGATTCCTTTGACCAAACATTCTAGCCCCAGCTTCAAATCGACTTCACGACCATAAACACTGACCGTATTTGCAGGGTTAGTGTTTAAGATCGCTTTTAATGAAGTTTCAAACGCGTCAGAGTCACAGTGACCGTTTTTAGCGACTTGTTGAACCAAAGCAACAGCTTGGCAGATTCCAGCAAATGCGATAGTGCGGTCATAAAGTGTGTTAGCCACGTAATTCTACTCCAATGATTAAGATAAATTAAATTCGCTCTTCGATGATGCCGCCACCTAAGCAGACTTCACCTTGATAGAAAACAGCAGATTGTCCCGGTGTCACCGCAATTTGCGGCTCGTCGAAGATGACTTTGATGTTCTCATCATCAATAGGGATGATAGTACATGGGATATCTGTTTGACGGTAGCGAGTTTTCACAGTGCATTGTAACGGTTCTTTAATCGCTTCACGATCAACCCAGTGCAATTGGGAAGCGATAAGTCCTTGAGACTTCAACATTGGGTGATCTTTACCCTGCACCGCGATAAGAACGTTGCGTTTGAGATCTTTTTCGCCAACGAACCATGGGTCTTCATTACCGCCGCCGCCTTTCTGACCACCAATGTGCAGACCTTTACGCTGGCCAAGAGTGTGATACATCAGGCCATTGTGCTTGCCAATCACTTTACCTTCAGGTGTTTCTATATCGCCTGGTTGAGCAGGTAAGTAACGACCTAGGAAATCGGTAAACTTACGTTCACCAATAAAGCAGATACCCGTGGAATCTTTTTTCTTCGCGGTGATCAGATCTTGTTCTTCTGCAATACGGCGAACTTCAGGCTTTTCTAACTCACCAACAGGGAATAGGCTGCGTGCCACTTGATCGCTGCTTAGCGTATAGAGGAAGTAACTTTGATCTTTGTTGCTGTCTAGGCCGCGCAGCATTTTAGGTTTTTCACCTGCTGCAAGCTCTTCAGCCGTCGGGAACGTACGGCGAACGTAATGACCCATAGCGATGTAATCAGCATCAAGAACTTCATCAGCAAATTCGAGGAATGCTTTGAATTTGATCTCTTTATTACACAAGATATCTGGGTTTGGCGTGCGGCCTGCTTTGTATTCAGCTAGGAAATACTCAAACACGTTGTCCCAGTATTCCGCTGCAAAGTTAATGGTGTGTAGGTGGATGCCTAGTTTGTCGCACACTGCTTGCGCGTCTGCAAGGTCTTCAGCTGCTGTACAGTACTCTTCATTGTCATCCTCTTCCCAGTTTTTCATGAATAGGCCTTCAACTTGATAGCCCTGTTGCTTGAGAAGATAAGCAGAAACGGATGAATCCACACCGCCGGACATGCCAACGATGACTTTCTTTTGACTGTTATCAGTACAGTTGTCAGACATTACTAAACACCACTTAAATAAACTGGAGGCAGATTTTATCAGAAAGCATAGCAAGGGGACAGATCCGAGATCGAACTCACACTTCGATTTTGGTCAATTTCCCCTCAATCACTGACTGAAACCTGAGAATAATTGAGTATAGAGAATCTATATATGGCATAGTTGCAGAAATTCAAGTTACACAGAGCAACTGAAATGAGCGACCAGAACCAAATCATCGAAGAGCAACAATTGATTGAGGTGATTGAAAATCAGCTAGAGGATGGAAACCCAATTAAAGTCAAAGAGACTTTGATGCGTTTGATGATGACAGGCACCTCCCGTGAAGACGCCATTGCCATGATGGCTTGTGCCGTGGCTATTGAGATTTATGATGTCATGAAAAACGACGGTGAGTTCAACCTAAAGCGTTACGCTGAAAATCTAGCAAGTTTACCGGATCTAAGCTTTATAGAAGGCGAGTAATCCGTCATATCACATTTGATCAGGTCTCAGTGAAATTGAATGTGAGATCTGACATTCTGTTTGGGAACGGAGAGCGAATGTGCTCGAAGTAGCAACAATCAGCCACTTTGTTGATGAAAATCCCTTCTTATTTAATACGTACTAAATCGCCTCAGATTTAATTACGATTGCAAACGTTTGCTATAATTCCTCTAGTTGCCGCGCTAAAAAGGGCGAGGTAGAATCCGGCATCCTTTCATCCCTTATTCAGAATCATCAATATGAAATTTCCTGGTCAACGCAAATCGAAGCATTACTTTCCTGTTCACGCTCGCGATCCGCTTGTGACTCAATCACAAGAAAGCAAAAAAATGTCGCGTACGCACATTATTGGTATCGATCAAACCTTGGTAGATATTGAAGCGAAAGTAAACAGCGAGTTGATTGATAAATATAAGCTGAGTAAGGGGCACTCACTGGTTATTGATGATGAGACAGCTGAAGCGTTATATAACGAGTTGAAAGAAAGCCAACTTATCACCAATGAATACGCTGGTGGTACCATCGGTAATACGCTTCATAATTACTCAGTCTTAGCGGATGATCGTTCAACACTGCTGGGTGTAATGATCCAGGATATTAAAATTGGTAGTTATGGCTACCGCTACCTATGTAATACCTCTAGCCGAATGGATCTCAATTATCTGCAAGGTGTTGATGGTGCAATTGGCCGCTGTTTTGCTCTTATTACTGAAGATGGTGAACGTACTTTTGCTATTAGTGAAGGTCAGATGAACCAACTTCATCCTGATAGTATTCCAGAAAAAATCTTTAAAAATGCTTCGGCTCTTGTACTCACCGCTTATTTAGTTCGTTGTAAAGAGGGCGATCCGATGCCTGAAGCGACGATGAGAGCGATTGAATACGCTAAGAAATATGAAGTGCCGGTCGTACTGACACTTGGAACTAAGTTTGTGATTCAAGACGATCCTCAATTCTGGCAGGATTTCTTACGTGATCACGTTAGTGTCGTTGCAATGAATGAAGATGAAGCAGAAGCGTTAACGGGTGAGTCTGATCCTCTAGCGGCGTCAGATAAAACTCTGGAATGGGTTGATTTAGTATTATGTACTGCGGGTCCTGTTGGTCTATTTATGGCTGGTTACACTGAGGATTCAGCTAAACGTGAAACGTCTTTGCCTCTTCTTCCTGGTAGTATTGCAGAATTCAACCGTTATGAATTTAGCCGACCAGCTTCAAAAGACTTATGTGAGAATCCAATTAGAGTTTACTCTCATATTTCGCCATATATGGGTGGTCCGGAAAAAATCAAAAATACCAACGGAGCGGGGGATGCAGCACTATCGGCGTTGTTGCATGATATGGCGGCAAATAAGTACCACAAAAAAAACGTGCCTAACTCAAGTAAACATGCGTATTCATATTTGACTTACTCCTCTTTCTCACAAGTTTGTAAGTATTCTAACCGAGCGAGTTATGAAGTTTTAGTTCAGCATTCACCGCGTTTGTCTCGTGGTTTACCTGAGCGTGAAGATAGCTTGGAAGAAGCGTATTGGGAACGTTAATCAACGAATAAATAACAAACCTCACTCGAGTGAGGTTTGTTAGCGATAAAAAAGCGCCCAATGGGCGCTTTTTTAATTGCTTGTAACAAACGTTGACCGATTAGATTAGGAAATCGTCTAGAGATTTACCAGCGTCTAATAGCTCTTGAATTGCAGAAGGCGTACGACCTTGACCTGTCCATGTTTTCTCTTGGCCTGTGCTGTCAGTGAACTTATATTTTGCAGGACGAGGAGCGCGCTTAGATTTCGCTTTGCCTTTAGTTTCACCGGTAAGTGCAGAAATTAATGCTTTAACGTCGATACCATCGCTTGCAATTTGCTCCGCAATTGCTGCTAGCTTCGCTTCTTGTTCAGCAGCTTGTGCACGTTCAGCTTCTTCTGTTTCTTTACGTTCGCTAACAACAGTCGTTAATTTATCTAGCGCTTCTTCAAGTTGCTCTAGTGTTAGTTCACGTGCGAAAGCACGTAGGCTACGGATGTTTAATAGTGTTTTAGTTAGTTCCGACATTAATTCGTCTCTTCGTATATAAGTTGTCGATAAATGAATCATAAACTTCAAATTTAAATAATACAATCTTCTGCAATAAAAAATATAAAAAAACAGCGGATGTTTCGGTGTTGCTGTCTCAATGAATTAAAAAGCGAAGAGCGAAATAGAGTCGTAAATCTGATTAATTAAATTACGACAGAGTTACTGTTATTACAGTTTCATATCAATATGGGAAGAGCTATATATCAATCCTATTAATTGTAGGGTTGTTACTGTTTTAACCTTTAGACATATATACACGTTGTTAATGTGGGTATGTTAACCAGAGTCAATAAAGACCATATAGGGTCAGCTTGTTTTCCCTGCGCATCTATTATTACCGGCTAAATAGTAGTGACTATTAAACCGGATGACTATTCATCCGTCATGGAATCTTAGTCAGTCGCTTCGAATGGGACAAATTAACAATAAAATCGAATAATATGTTGAATCGACTCTCAGGTTAAGTACAATGGCTGGAACCTAATGCGATTGTCGGGTTAAATTATTGTTAAATTGACTTTTCGGTAGTTTAATATTTTACACATCGCGGTAGAGGCGCGGAATAAATCAGTAATGTTTGTTGGGGTGATGCCAATGAACAAACAGGAAAGGTTATTTCGCCGAAGTGAGTATTCATATCAACGATGCTTGCTGGGGTTGCACCCGAAAGGGGTAACACTGCCATAGTCTATAATTTGTAAAACTATGGAGCGCTACTGTAGGGCTGGGTTAAGCATTCGCTTGCTCGTCGCTAATTTCACTTAATTGTTAGGAAATGATTTCCTTCAATTAGTCTGCAGTAGATCTCTAACCATTTATTACTGGTTTTTGAAGATCATGAATTTAATTGATTTTGCATCATCTCCTATTTCTCTCTTGCCACCATTAGTGGCTTTGAGTCTTGCTATCGTAACGCGCCGCGTTTTGGTATCACTCGGTGTCGGTATCTTACTTGGCGCTATCTTACTAAATGACTATGATGCATCAAATACGATGGGTTACGTCGATTCAACGGTATTTAGTGTTTTTGTCGAAGATGGTGGCTTAAACGTTTGGAATATGAGCATTGTTGGTTTCCTTATCCTGTTGGGTATGATGACTGCATTGCTGACGCTTTCCGGCGGAACTCGTGCTTTTGCTGAGTGGGCACAAACACGTGTTAAGAGTAAACGTGGCTCAAAATTACTGGCTGCTTTTTTAGGCGTTTTCATTTTTGTTGATGATTACTTTAACAGCTTGGCGGTAGGTGCCATCTCTCGTCCTGTGACGGATCGTTTTTACGTATCACGAGCGAAACTGGCATATATCCTCGATTCAACCGCAGCACCTATGTGTGTGATCATGCCGGCTTCGAGCTGGGGTGCCTACATCATGACGATCATCGGTGGCATTCTTGTTTCTCATGGCATCACTGAATACTCTGCGCTTGGTGCGTATGTACGTCTGATTCCAATGAACTTCTACGCGATTTTTGCACTGCTAATGGTGTTTGCGGTAGCTTGGTTTGGCTTAGACATTGGTAAAATGCGTGAGCATGAGATTGCAGCATCGCGTGGACATGGGTTTAGCGCAGAACAAGCTGAAGATAGCCAAGAAGCGCATGAGTTGAATGAAGAGCTGGATATTCGCGAGAGCGAAGGCGGTAAAGTATTAGATTTGATCTTGCCAATTGTATTCCTGATCATCGCAACTGTTGCTTCAATGCTTTACACCGGTGGCCAAGCGTTGGCTGCTGATGGTGTCGAATTTAATCTGCTGGGTGCGTTTGAGAATACCGATGTCGGTACCTCTCTTATCTACGGTGGTTTAGTCGGGCTTGCGTTTGCACTATTCACCGTGGTTAAGCAGGGCATTGCGATGGGCGAAATCTCACGTACGCTTTGGATTGGTGCGAAATCAATGTTTGGTGCAATCCTTATTCTAGTGTTTGCGTGGACGATTGGCTCTGTTATTGGTGATATGAACACGGGTAAGTACCTTTCGACTCTTGCACAAGGCAATATCAACCCACATTGGTTACCAGTGATCTTGTTCCTGCTATCTGGCTTAATGGCATTCTCGACAGGTACCTCATGGGGTACGTTCGGTATCATGCTTCCAATTGCGGGTGATATGGCTGGTGCAACGGATCTGGCGCTGATGCTGCCAATGCTAAGTGCAGTACTTGCTGGTTCGGTATTCGGTGACCACTGTTCTCCAATCTCTGATACCACAATTCTGTCGTCTACAGGTGCGCGTTGTAACCATATCGATCACGTATCCACTCAGCTACCTTATGCACTGGCGGTGGCGGCGGTCTCGTGTATTGGCTTTGTTACCTTAGGTATGACTGCTTCAATTGGACTTTCATTTGCGGTTTCTTCGATTGCTTTCGTCGCGATTTGTGTGCTTCTTTCGGTATTGTCTAAATCGAAAATGGCAAATTGCCACAACGCATAACCACATCATTTGAACGAAAAATTTAAAGGGAGCTTCGGCTCCCTTTTTATTTGTATATGACAAAATGAAAAAAGTTTAAATAAATGGTTGAAAAATGTTGATAGCTTAGTTAGTGTGGATAACAACAAAGCGAAACAGAAGAGCTTATTAAGTATGCGTAATTTAGTCATGAATATTCATCATCACCATCACCCAGTCTAGTCTTTCGGGAGATGCACGCATACCCGGGAGACAGGAAACTCCCGGAGGCTAATATCGCAAACTACAAGATTTAGAACCCTCGGGAGACCAACTCTTCCGAGGGTTTTTCAGTTTTACAGTCTTGAAAAGTTTATCGATTTCAAATATTTGCACAGGGAAAATGTCATGCAAACACAACGCCTAAGAATTGCAATCCAAAAGAAAGGTCGCCTAAGTAAAGAGTGTCAGACTCTACTAAAAACGTGCGGCGTTAAATTCAATATCATGGGTGAGCGTCTTGTGGTTCACTCACTAAATATGCCGATTGACCTGTTGCTTGTTCGTGACGATGACATTCCTGGCCTTATTATGGACGGTGTGGTTGATCTTGGTTTTATCGGTGAAAACGAACTGGAAGAAGTGCGTCTTGACCGTAAAGCGCTGGGTGAACCATGTGACTTCGTCCAACTGCGTCGCTTAGACTTTGGTGGTTGCCGCCTATCTATCGCCATCGACAAAGATGCTCAGTACAACGGTCCACAAGATTTAGCGGGCAAACGTATCGCGACCACATACCCACAATTGCTTAAAGCCTACATGGACGAGCAGGGCGTGCCTTTTTCAACGTGTATGCTGACTGGCTCTGTTGAGGTAGCGCCACGAGCGGGTTTGGCTGACGCGATTGCCGACTTGGTATCGACAGGCGCGACGTTGGAAGCCAATGGTCTCAAAGAAGCAGAAATTATTTTCAAATCTAAAGCGACGCTTATCCAACGTGTTGGTGAGTTTGATGCTGAAAAGCAGGCGCTTATTGAAAAGCTGCTCACTCGTATGCAGGGTGTTCAACAGGCAAAAGAGTCTAAGTACATCATGCTGCACGCGCCGACAGACAAACTCGATAAAATCAAAGCGCTACTTCCAGGTGCGGAAGATCCAACAGTTCTACCACTATCAAGCGAGATAAACAAAGTTGCCGTTCACCTTGTGAGTACAGAGAACTTGTTCTGGGAAACAATGGAACAGCTAAAAGAGCTGGGTGCGAGCTCAATCCTTGTCCTTCCAATCGAAAAAATGATGGGGTAACAACCATGAGAACAGTTGTCTGGCAATCGCTAAGTGAATCTCAGCAGGACTCGATTTTAGAGCGTCCAGCGATTACTGAAGGTGCAAACATTACTGCCGCCGTCTCTGATGTGATTGCAAAGGTTCGCACAGGTGGTGATGCAGCCTTGGTCGAACTGACCGAAAAATTTGATGGCGTTAAGCCCGAGTCTATTCGTGTGTCTGAGCAAGAAATTGAAGCAGCGTGTGATCGTCTAACGGATGCGATGAAGCAAGCTCTGAATCAAGCTTATTCTAATATTGCCAAGTTCCACAAAGCGCAAAAGCCGCAACCAATTAAAGTTGAAACTCAACCTGGTGTATTGTGTGAACAAGTCACTCGTCCAATCCAGAAGGTCGGCTTATACATCCCAGGTGGAAGTGCGCCACTCCCTTCTACGGTATTAATGCTTGGCGTTCCTTCAAAGATCGCAGGTTGTCGAAAAGTGGTGTTATGTTCACCGCCGCCAATTGCGGATGAGATCCTCTATGTCGCAAGACTGTGTGGTATTGATGAGGTGTATAACGTTGGTGGTGGCCAAGCGATCGCTGCGATGGCTTACGGCACCGAATCTGTGTCTAAAGTAGACAAGATTTTTGGCCCAGGTAATGCTTACGTGACGGAAGCGAAGCGTCAGGTGAGCAACGACTTCCGTGGCGCTGCGATTGATATGCCTGCTGGACCATCAGAAGTACTTGTCATTGCAGATGACACAGCTGAGCCAGACTTTATCGCCGCCGATCTGCTCAGTCAGGCTGAACACGGTCCAGACTCTCAGGTGGTTCTTGTGACACCATCACCTATTATCGCCGATCAAGTCATCGATGCTGTACAACGTCAGTTGAAGCAGTTGTCACGTGCCGATATTGCAGAAAAAGCCTTGGCTTCAAGCTTGGTTATTATCGCGGACTCGATTACTCAGGCGGTATCGATTTCAAACTACTACGGTCCAGAGCACTTAATAGTACAAACCAAACAGCCGAGAGAATTACTGCCATTACTTGACAATGCAGGCTCTATTTTCTTGGGTAATTGGTCACCAGAATCGGCGGGCGATTATGCCTCTGGTACTAACCACGTATTACCGACTTACGGTTACACACGTACTTATTCTAGTCTCGGCTTAGCGGACTTTTCTAAGCGCATGACAGTGCAAGAGCTGTCTGCTGAAGGATTAATCAATCTTGCTCCAACCGTCGTGACTATGGCCGAAGCCGAAGGGCTAGATGCTCACAAAAGAGCGGTGACAATTCGCGTAGAAAAATTGGCAAAGGCGTAAGGTAGAGACAATGGAAAAGCTAGCACGTAAACAGATTCAACAACTCACTCCTTATCTCTCTGCGCGTCGCATTGGCGGGACAGGGGATGTATGGCTGAATGCCAATGAGTCACCGTTTAATAATGAATACAAAACGGATTTCGCTCGCCTAAACCGGTACAGCGAATGCCAGCCAAAAGAACTGATCGCAGCTTATGCCGCATACGCAGGTGTGAAACCAGAGCAAACACTCACGTCGCGTGGTGCCGATGAAGGTATCGAATTGCTCGTTAGAGCGTTTTGTGAACCGGGCGAGGATGCGATCCTCTATTGCCCTCCAACCTATGGCATGTATGCAATCAGTGCTGAAACTATCGGTGTTGAGCGCAAAACAGTTCCACTGACACAGGATTGGCAGCTTGATTTACAAGGTATCGAACAAAACCTTGAAAACGTTAAGCTGGTGTTTGTATGTAGCCCGAATAACCCGACTGGCAACCTAGTCAAGCGTGAAGATATCATCACTTTACTTGAAATGACTAAAGACAAAGCCATCGTGGTTATGGATGAAGCCTATATTGATTTTTGTCCAGAGGCATCCACCGTCGGACTGTTAGAGCAATACCCGAACTTGGCGATTTTACGCACTTTGTCTAAAGCGTTTGCCTTAGCTGGGCTTCGCTGTGGTTTTACACTCGCTAACGAAGAACTAATTAATGTGTTACTCAAGGTCATCGCGCCTTATCCAGTGCCAATTCCTGTCGCGGAAATCGCCACTCAGGCTCTGTCCGAAGCTGGCCTGGCACGCGCTAAGTTTCAGGTATTGGACCTCAATGCCAATCGCGCCTACTTACAGGTTGGTTTGTCGATGATCCATGGTCTAGAAATATTCGAAGGTTGGGGTAACTACTTATTAGTGAAATTCCCTGATGGTGATGCGCTATTTAAAGCCGCTTGGGACCGAGGCATTATTTTACGTAATTCGCCAATTGAAAATTGTGTCCGAATCAGCATCGGTAGCCGTGATGAGTGTGAAAAGACACTCGGATTTATCAGAAATTATTATAACTAAAGCATCATTGGCAGCGGCTGATTGCGGCTGCCAACCATTTTGAAATAAGGAAGTTCCCGTGAGTAAACAGCAAAAAATCCTTTTTATTGATCGTGATGGCACCTTAATTGTTGAGCCGCCGGTTGATTTCCAAGTGGATCGTTTAGACAAATTGAAGCTTGAACCATTTGTTATTCCTAGTCTGCTGTCGCTACAAGAAGCAGGCTATCGCTTAGTTATGGTGACTAACCAAGATGGGTTAGGGACGGACAGCTATCCGCAACAAGATTTCGATGCACCGCACAATATGATGATGGACATTTTCGAGTCGCAAGGCGTCAAGTTTGATGACGTTCTTATCTGCCCTCACTTCGAAGAAGACAACTGTTCATGTCGTAAGCCTAAGCTAGGCATGGTTAAAGAGTATTTGCAGGGCGGTAAGGTTGATTTCCAGAACTCCGTTGTTATTGGCGATCGTCACACAGACTTGCAATTGGCTGAAAACATGGCTATTCGCGGTATTCTATACAACCCGGAAACGATGGGCTGGAAGCAGATCCTCAAGGACTTGACGGTAAAAGCTCGTGTCGCAGAAGTGGTTCGTACGACGAAGGAAACAGATATCAAAGTCAAAGTAAATCTGGATGAGCAAGGTGGAAACCAGATCTCTACCGGATTAGGTTTCTTCGACCATATGCTGGATCAAATCGCTACACACGGCGGTTTCCAAATGAATTGTCAGGTTGAAGGCGATCTGCATATTGATGATCACCACACCATTGAAGATACCGCTTTAGCTTTAGGACAGGCGCTGAAAGATGCTCTGGGTGATAAACGTGGTATTGGCCGTTTTGGCTTTAGTTTACCAATGGACGAATGTTTAGCTCAATGTGCTCTGGACCTATCGGGTCGTCCATATCTTAAATTTGATGCCCAGTTTAGCCGTGAACAGGTTGGTGACTTATCGACAGAGATGGTCGTTCACTTCTTCCGTTCATTGACTGACACATTAGCTTGTACTTTGCACCTTTCATCAGCCGGTGACAACGACCACCACATCATTGAGAGTCTGTTTAAAGCCTTTGGTCGCACGCTTCGTCAAGCGATTAAGGTAGAAGGCACAGAGTTACCAAGCAGCAAAGGCGTATTGTAAGGATAGAGTTATGACAGATCAGAAAGTTGTCATTATTGATACCGGTTGTGCCAATGTCTCTTCAGTGAGATTTGCCATTGAACGTCTCGGCTACCAAGTGAGCATATCGAAAGATCCTCAAGTCGTTTTGGCCGCAGATAAGCTGTTTCTGCCAGGTGTAGGCACGGCGAGCGAAGCAATGAAAAACCTTGAGGAGCGCAACCTAATTGAGCTGGTTAAACAGGTAGAAAGGCCTCTGCTCGGAATTTGCTTAGGGATGCAGCTTTTAGGTAAGTTTTCGCAAGAAAAAGGCCAAAAAGCAGACGAAATCGTTGAGTGTCTTGGCCTTTGTCAAGGTGAAGTCCGACTGATGGACACTGGTGATCTGCCACTGCCTCATATGGGCTGGAATACGGTGAAAGCCAAACCCGATCACCCTCTATTTAGAGGTATCGAAGAGGGAGAATACTTTTACTTCGTCCATAGTTTCGCCATGCCTGTTGGTGAATACACCATCGCACAATGCGATTACGGTAATCCGTTTACCGCTGCGGTTCAAAGTGGCAATTACTATGGTGTGCAGTTCCACCCAGAACGCTCATCTAAAGCCGGTTCGAAGCTTATTCAGAACTTTTTAGAGCTGTAATTTAAAGAATCAAAGGGAAATAGTTTAGTGATTATTCCAGCATTAGATTTAATTGAAGGGCAGGTAGTTCGCTTATATCAAGGGGATTACGGCCAAGTAACAGAATACAAAGTCGATCCGGCCGAACAGTTCAACCTCTATCACAAGGCAGGCGCGGATTGGCTTCACCTTGTTGACTTGACTGGTGCGAAAGATACAACAGCACGCCAACTGGATTTGATTGCCAAATTACTGGCTAGTACGCCAGCGAGCATTCAGATTGGCGGTGGCGTGCGCTGTGAGCAGGATGTGGTTGATCTGCTAGAAGCGGGTGCACAACGCGTTGTAGTCGGTTCAACCGCGGTTAAGCAGCCTGAGCTGGTAAAGGGTTGGATGGAAAAGTACGGTGCGGAGAAAATTGTTCTAGCACTCGACATCAATATTGACGAACAAGGTGTCCGTAAGGTCGCGATTTCTGGCTGGCAAGAAGACTCAGGTGTCACGATTGAGGCGCTTATCGATGACTATCTAACCGTTGGGCTAAAACACGTGCTTTGTACCGATATCTCGCGTGATGGTACGTTAGAAGGTTCAAATGTAGAACTCTACGTTGATCTGTGTAAGCAGTACCCTCAAGTTCAGTTCCAGTCATCCGGTGGTATTGGTTCTCTTGCAGATATCGAAGCTCTGAAAGGCAGCGGTGTGGCAGGCGTGATTGTTGGTCGAGCACTGCTTGATGGTAAGTTTACTGCAAAGGAGGCATTTGCATGTTGGCAAAGCGAATAATTCCGTGTCTTGATGTGCGTGATGGGCAAGTAGTCAAGGGCGTGCAGTTTCGTAATCACGAAATCATCGGCGACATTGTACCGCTTGCTCAGCGTTATGCTGAAGAGGGTGCCGACGAACTTGTTTTTTATGACATTACTGCCTCGAGCGATGGTCGTGTCGTAGACAAGAGTTGGGTTAAACGAGTGGCTGAAGTGATTGATATTCCTTTCTGTGTCGCTGGTGGCATTAAGTCCGCCGAAGATGCCGCTCGCATATTAGAGTTTGGCGCAGATAAGGTCTCGATCAACTCACCGGCGTTAGCGAATCCACAGCTAATTACCGATCTCGCGGATAAGTTTGGCGTACAATGCATTGTCGTTGGTATCGACTCTTACTTTGACCAAGCGTCAGGCAAGTATCAGGTTTATCAGTTTACGGGTGATGAGGCGCGTACGAAAGCGACTCAATGGGAAACACGTGATTGGGTACAAGAAGTACAACAGCGTGGTGCTGGTGAAATCGTATTGAATATGATGAACCAAGATGGTGTTCGCAACGGGTACGATTTGGAACAACTCAATATGGTACGTGCAGTTTGCAAAGTACCACTGATTGCCTCCGGCGGCGCAGGTGCAATGGAGCACTTTGCTGAGGCATACCAAAAAACGAATGTAGATGGTGCGCTGGCGGCTTCGGTATTCCACAAGCAGGTCATCAACATTGGTGAGCTAAAACAGTATCTGAAACAACAAGGTGTAGAGGTGCGTTTATGAGTTTTACCGCAGCGGAAGTGAATACACTGGCAGAGAGAATTGATTGGGATAAGGTGGATGGATTAGTTCCAGCAATAGTCCAGGACTTTCAGTCTAGCCAAGTCCTTATGATGGGCTACATGAATCAAGATGCGTTGGCTAAAACCGGGGAAACGGGACAGGTGACGTTTTTTTCTCGAACTAAAGAGCGTCTATGGACCAAAGGCGAAACGTCCGGAAATGTTCTGCAACTGAAGAATATTGCCCTTGACTGTGACAACGATACGTTACTGGTTAAAGTCGATCCTATAGGTCCAACTTGTCACACGGGAACCACAACGTGTTGGGATGCCGATCAGCAAGAAGAGACTCAAATGGTGTGGCTTCATCAACTTGAGCAGCTACTGGCTGCCCGCAAGGACGCCGACCCTGAGTCTTCTTATACTGCACACTTATATTCCCGTGGTACCAAGCGTATTTCGCAAAAAGTGGGCGAAGAAGGCGTTGAAGTCGCGCTTGCGGCGACGTCGGGCGATAAGGCGGAGTTAATCTGTGAGTCTGCAGATCTTATTTATCACTTGATGGTTCTGCTTCAAGATCAGGGCTTGTCGATGAATGACGTCATCAACAAACTAAAGGAACGTCATAAGTAGTTTCGGCGACATAGACGTACCGAAAAAAGTCAAACAAAAAGCCGCAGTCTGAACAAGCGGCTTTTTTTGTCATCGAGGATATATTCGCGATTCATCGATAACGTAATAGGTGCGCCCTCTAGTGGGGCGCTATTTGGGTCTTATGACCTAGCCTTAGACACTGATAGTGCTAAATTTCGAATAGAAAATAATAGCCGTAACCGACGAGAAATGCCGGAATCGCTGAATAAACGGTCGCCACTAGTGCTGCCTTAGGAGCGAGTGCGATAGCAGGAAAGAGCGCATCTCCATCGTTAGATATCGCATTGGCTAGTTGAGCGGACAGTGGCGCCACGCCAGCAATATAGAGACTGGTTACCAGAATTTGCGGCCCACATCCTGGCAGTAGCCCAACAGCAAGACCGATTAGGGGCATCCAAGCGCCTAAACCCGCGAAGCTCGTCGATATATCGACTTGTCCGAAGAAGCTAAACAGTTCAAACGCCATAAACGCAATGATCACCCAAGCCGTGACAAAGTTGGTATCTTGTGCCGCCTTCTGGATAGGATGCGATGAGACCTGCTTAGCATCTTCTGCCACGGTAGATTCGTAGTCTTTTATCTCTTTAGTGAGAGACCAGAGCAGAGTGCTACTGATGATCAATATCGTTCCTATCCACTCAATAGTCATGGTTGGCAAACTGAGTATTTGATTGATGTCGAGTTGAAAAGATCCCATAAAGGCGATGGCGGTTGCTGGAACCAATAGCCACTTCCAAAACACACCTTGTAAATTGATGGCATGTAGTTCAACGCGTTTGGTCGCGATGCGACACACATCTACGCTAGGGGGAATTCGTTGAGTGTCGGGTCGTAAAAAGTCGTCGGCATGGATCTCGTTCACCATCCAGCCAGAAACACAGCCCACGATTACACCAAGGCCGATAATCGCAAAACCGATATCCGGTTTACTGGCGAGGAGAAGGAACGCCGCATCCCCCATTGTCGAGGTAAGTACCGCAACGATTGCGCCAAATCCAACCCGCCCACTGACAAACTGCGTGGTGACGATAATCGCACCGCCACAACCTGGCAACGCGCCAAGTAGTGCAGCAAACAAGACCTGATGATTTCGTGAGTTTTGATAAAGGTTAACAATGCGATTGTTTTGACTGAAAAAGCCCGATAGATAGTGATAAATCGCGAGGGTAACGGCAACGTAGCTCGATACAGCCCAGAAGGCGTCTGATAGGGTGTTGACAGTAACCAGCCTAGTGGTTGGATTAACCACGAGCACAATTAAAGCAACGGGCAGCAGCAAGCGTTTGTAAGCTGGAGCGAACTGCGCCAGTGTTAGCCAGTTCGGCAAGGTTTGTAAAAGGCGTGAGTGACTCATAGATATCGAACCTTAATGCGAATTATTATCAATAATATGCTAATGAGAATTATTTTCAATAATGATTTTTAACTTTCCTTGATGATTGGGGTTAGCAAGATGATGCGTATTTGAGACCAAAGGGGGGGCGACGCATCAATCACGAAAGAGTGTGATAAGTGCTAAACTTAATTGTCGAGCGGTGTGCAATGAATCGAATAGTCATTGCTTATGCCGAAATATTCTCGCCTAGGCGATGACAAATTATCAGAATCAGGTAAAATATTGCCCTCGTGAGTAATGACCCATCGTATGGGAAGAAATTTAGTCAGATAGGAAAAAAGATGATTCTAGTTGTAGGTCACAAGAACCCTGATAGCGATAGTATCTGTAGTGCGTTGGTAGCGACAGAGCTACTGAAAGCTCGTGGTGTTGAAGCTATGCCGATTCGCCAAGGTGAGATTAACCGTGAAACCCAACATATTCTTGAAGTTGCGGGTGCAGAAGTTCCTGAACTACGTACTTCGGTAGCGGGTGAGAAAATCTGGTTAGTAGACTACTCAGATCTAGCACAAGCGCCGGATGATGTGGCTGAAGCAGAAATTCTTGGTATCGTTGACCACCACCGTCTAGGTGATGTGATGACAGTGAACCCAATGGAAGCTTGGATCTGGCCTGTTGGTTGTACTAACACTGTACTGTTCAACATGTTTAAGATTGAAGGTCATGAGATTAAGCCTCAAATTGCTAAGCTTATGATGTCAGCTATCCTATCTGATACAGTAGGTTTCGCTTCTCCAACATGCACTCAGAAAGACAAAGATGCGGTTGAAGAGTTAGCCAAAATCGCTGATGTATGTGATGTTGATGCATTCATTAAAGATCTACTGATCGCTAAAACAGATATCGAAGGTCTTTCTGCGGCACAACTTGTAGAAAAAGATCTAAAAGGTTACCCATTCAACGGTCGTGACGTTGTAGTTGGTCAGGTTGAACTTGCGACACTAGAGCAAGTAGACGGCATGATCGATGCACTAGAAGCGGACCTAGAGCGTCGTTGTTCTGAAGAAGGCCTAGCGTTTGCAGCAGTAATGCTAACCGACATCACAACAGCGCAAACTCGCCTACTTTATAAGGGTGAGTGGGCAGAGAAGCTTGTTAAGCATGAGAAAGATGGCATGCTTATGATGGAAAACACTCTAAGCCGTAAGAAACAAGGCTGGCCTTGGCTTCAAACTGAACTGGCTTAATTTCCAGCTCAATGAATTTTAAACGCCCATGGCTTTCGCCGTGGGCGTTTTATTTAGAGGAACAAAAATGTCACTATCTAAAGAGCAGTTAGAAACCGTTAGCAAGATGCGTCCTGATGAGCGATTTAATTACTGTATTAAAGAGATCGCGAAACATCGTCAAGTATGGATTCTGACCGATGAACATGGCTGCGTAATGCTCAATACAGAAGATGAAGACTGTGTCCCAGTTTGGCCTCATGAGGAGTTCGCAACTCAATGGGCAACGGGGGACTGGGAACATTGCAAAGCTGAATCAATATCGACTGCAAAATGGTTTAGCCGTTGGACGCATGGTCTGGAAGATGATGAGTTGTCAGTTGTTGTTTTCCCGAATGACAACGAAGAAGGGGTCGTTCTTTACCCTGATGAATTCGAATTTGAACTAAAAAAGCGCGCTAATTAGTAGCCAATGAGCTGAAATAGTTCGCCACTTTTAGCAACAGAAACGGCTCGTTCCAGCGTGCCGTTTTTTTTGTATCTACGCAAAATGTTAGCAACGACTGGCTTCGCTTCCTGTTCGCTCATTCCCGCCTTTAATTCGGGTTCATAGAGTAACTTGAGCAGTATAACATCCAGTGGAGACAGCAGATCTTCAGGGGTTTGGTCGTTAAAAATAGAGGGGTATGCACTTTCTGAATCGTTAGGTAATCCCATGACCTGAGTGATTTCTTCAACAATACAAGCGAGCAGTTTACCGTGTTCTCTTGCTTGGTCGACAGGAATAATGACGGCGGCACCAGACATAGAGCTATCGGGATTGAGCCGATACCCCGCTTTACAAATGGCACCATAAACATTATCCAAGGCAGGCTTGCCAAGTTCACGTTCAATGTCCTTACGCCACTGAGATTCCTGAGTAAAAATCCAGATAATGTTTGCCTGTTCACGTGATGAAACTCGGGTAATGGAGTGGCCAGTGATCGCGGCAAGATGACGAATGTGGGCATTGGTTAACTCATCATGCAGTTCGCTGTCAGGAACCCTATGGTCGACCCAGATGCGCACTGGCTTGTTCCATTTCACCAGAGGCTTTTTCCCTGCGGAATACTCGTTGCGTAAGGCGACATTGACAAATGCACTCTCGACAAAGCGAGTATCAAGCCAAGTCTGTTGATTGGAATAAGCGAGCGCCGCAGAAGGCAGCGTGAAAGAGAGTAGACTGATTAACGCTATCCTTAGCATCTCGTATCCTATTTGAAGCAGGTTGCCTTGTTAAAATGGCTCTCTACCAATCTTTGAGTGATAGGGTGTTCTGGGTAAGAGAGTACCTGATGAGTCTCTCCACTTTCTACCACTTCACCTTCGTGCATCACCATCACTTTATCGGTAATGTGTTTTACTACGCCGATATGCTGCGATACATAGATGAAGGAAACGCCCATTTCCTCCTGCAATTCCAAAAACAGGTTAATGATTTGAGAACGCATTGCCATGTCGAGACCGTTTAGGGCTTCATCCGCGACTATAATGGATGGCTGCAATATCAGCGCTCGCGCAAGACAAACACGCTGCTTTTGACCAGTCGCAAGCATCTGCGGATAGAAGTACGCGTGTTCAGGTAACAGGCCGACACGCAGTAACGTCTCTTTGACACGTTTGATTCGCGCTTCAGGAGGCATGCTGGTATTTCGTTTCAAAGGCCCTTCCAGAATGCGACCAATTTGAATGCGCGGGTTTAATGAGGTATTTGGGTCTTGGAAAATCATTCGAATCAGTTTACAGCGTGTCGAGTAATCTTCATGTTCTAAGCGTTCACCATTGACTCTTATTTCGCCCGATGTCGGTTCGACTACGCCAGATAGCATACGTGCTAAGGTCGATTTCCCTGAGCCATTCTGTCCGATAAAGCCAATGGTTTGCCCTGCCTCAAGACTAAAGCTGACAGGTTTCACCGCCTCGTGAACTTTTTTACGAAAGAGTCCGGCTCGAGTGACAAAGGTTTTTGATAAGTCGGTGACTTCTAATAGGGCACTCATGCTTTTTTCTTCTCCATGTTGAGCGGGAAGTGGCAGGCAAACTTGTGATTCTTGATTCTTCGAGTCATAGGTATTTCTACACATTGGCGCTGAGCATACGGGCAACGCGGACCAAGTCGGCATCCGATTGGCAAGTGCTGCAATGGAGGAATGGTTCCTGGCAACGATTGCAGCTTCTCTTTGTGTGGGATCCAATCACTAAAGTCAGGCATCGCTTTCAGTAGCGCAACGGTATAAGGGTGCTTCGGCTTGCTAAGTATCTTTTTGGTATCGGCTGATTCTACTGACTGACCACAGTACATAACAGTGATTCGATTTGCCCACTGAGTAATAGTGGTTAAGTCGTGACCAATCAATAGGATAGAGGTATTGTGAATCTGGTTCATTCGACTCAACAGACGCAAAATTTGCGACTGAGTAATCGGATCCAAATCGTTCGTTGGCTCATCGGCGATCAGCAGTTTTGGCTTGGCAGCAATTGCCATTGCAATCATGATCTTCTGACATTCACCGTCGGTCAGCTCATATGGGTAGCTGCGCATGATCTGTTGGTGATTCTTAATCCCCACTTTATGCAGCAAAGCGGTCGCCTGTTTTTGACGCCATTTAAAGCGTTGCCACCATTTTCCTTCAAATGAACGAGAAGGAATCGCTTCAATCAGCTGTTTTCCTACCTCTTCTGATGGATCTAGGCAGGTTGATGGCTCTTGGAAAATCATCGCGATGTCACGTGCGATGACCCGGCGACGTTCTTTTGGCGTGAGTTGCAACAAGTCCACGTTGCCGAGACGCATTCGGTCCGCGGTCACTTTCCAATTGTCTTTACAGACACCGACAATCGCTTTTGCGACCAAGCTTTTACCTGAACCTGATTCACCTACCAAACCACGAATCTCGCCCTCATTCATGGTTAGGCTCATTCGGTCTACGGCTTTCATCATGCCTTGTGGTGTTTCGATCTCAATAGTGAGGTGGCGGATATCTAACAACGGCATTACTCGATCCCCGCATTTAGCGCTTGGCGAACACCTTCACCAACGAGGTTAATCACAATTACAGTAAACATGATGGCTAGACCAGGAAGTGTCACCGTCCAAGGTGCCAAGTAGATCAACTCGACAGAGTCACCCAATACCGCACCCCACTCGGTGCTGGGGGCTTGTGCACCCAGACCCAAGAATCCAAGCGCAGTGATATCTAAAATAGCAATAGACCATGCCAAGGTTACTTCACTGGCGACCACAACAAGTACGTTAGGTAAGATCGAGTTCCAGAGCAGATAGAAGTCGTTCGCACCGTCTAACCTTGCCGCCATGATGTAATCTTTTTCGACTTCTGTGTGGACGGCAATATAGACGGATCGAATAAAGCGTGGGATCAGGGCTAAACAGATCGCAAGTAAGATATTGAACTCGCCAAAACCAAGAAATGCGACGAAGATGATCGCAAGCAGCAGCGACGGAATCGACATCACTGTATCGAGTAGATGGTTTAACGTACTTGATAACAAACCCTTTGTCATACCCGCGAGAACGCCGATAACACAACCTACAACAGTGGCGATAATCGTGACAAGGAATGCGGCACCAAAGGTGAATCTTGACCCTTCAATCAAGCGAGACAATATGTCACGCCCTAGGTCGTCTGTACCAAGGAAATATTCAACAGTCCCCGCTGGATTCCATGAAGGTGGGATCAAAAGCTCACCAGTTTGAGCTTGTGGGTCATGAGGCGTGATCCAAGGTGATAACAGAGTGATGACAATGATGAATAATAGGCACCACAGTCCGAACATCGCTAAATTGTTAGCGCGGAAGCTACGCCAGAATCGCTCGAATTGGGTTGGGATATGTTCTTCTTGATAGACGTTATCGGTTAGCATACCACTCTTTCCTTACTAGCGGGTTGATCATAGCGCCAATCAAATCCGACAAGATGTTTGCGGTTAGCACGAAGGTAGCAACAACAATCACCCCTGCTTGAATAGAGACATAGTCTTGTTGAGAAAGTGCATCAAGAAGCCAGCGACCGATGCCAGGCCAGTTAAAAATCGATTCAGTGATGATCGCCAGAGTGAGCATACTAGACAGCTGAACACCAATCTTTGGAATGATCGGTGGGATAGCGTTGCGCAGTACATGTTGAGTGACAATCTCGTGGGTCGAGAGACCTTTTATGCGCGCAGCACGAATGTAGTTTTGGCTCATCACTTCAGCTACCGATGTACGCATCAAGCCAATTACCTGTGTTGTTGGGGCCAGTGCTAGGACTAAACAAGGTAAAATGAGATGCTCAATGACACTTTGCAAGGCGTGAGCACGATAAGCTCCATTAGCAAAGAAAGCATCGATGATGGCAAACCCTGTGACATGATCGATCTGATAGAGCAGATCGTAACGACCCGCAACAGGGAAGATTTCAAAATGTAGGGAAAACACCATGATCATCAGTAGCGCAATCCAGAATAGCGGAGCCGAATAACCTGACATTGAAGTAAACGAGATTGCCGTATCGATCCACTTACCTTGTTTCATACCCGCCAGAGTACCGATGGGAATACCAATAAACAGAGAGATAGAAAAGGCAATCAAACACAGTTCTAACGTTGCGGGGAAGACGGTTTTCAACTCATCAACGATGGCCACGCCGGTTTTACTGACGCCGAAATTAAGTTGCATTAACTCGCCGAGGTAGGTTAGCCAACCACTCCAAAAATCTTGTAGCGCCCACGCTGAGTTGGGCTCTAGGCGTAAGATGCTAAAGCCAACCATGGTCAGGATCAGCAGAGTAATGATAAATAGGTTGAGTCGTCGAACAGCATAGAGCAGCATTAGCGAACCCTCTCGACGGTATCAAATGGCTGAGCGTTAAACGGACTCACTTTAAATCCTTTCAATGAACTATCGTGCGCTTGCAACTGCATTCCGTGGTTGAGTGGAATAACAGGAAATTCTTCATTCAAAATATTTTGCGCTTGTTTATACAGATTCTTTCGGTAACGAAGTTTGTCGACTTCAAGCGCTAGGTCGAGTAAGAAATCGAAGTCTGGGTTACACCAACTGGATACATTAAGACCCACTCGATCTGAATCACACGACAGCAGCGGTCGTAAAAAATTGTCAGGGTCGCCAGTATTCGCAATCCAACCCGTTAAGTACAGGTCAATATTGGCGTTGCTATCCACATCACCACGACTGTAGCGGTCGTTGGTTAACAGATTGAGTTTTATGCCAACATCGGCCAAGTTTGCTTGGATTAATTCGGCCGTTTTTCTAGGGCTAGGGTTGTAAGCACGTGGCTCTAGAGGCACTGACATTGTCAGCTCTAACCCTTTGCTGTATCCCGCTTCTCGTAGTAACGCGATGGCGTAATTACGGTCATAACGAATCTGGATAGTGTCTTTCTGATATGCCCAAGACGAGGGAGGTAAGACAGAATAAGCCTGACTGCCAGTGCCATAGTAGACTGAATCGAGAATGTTCTGTCTGTTTATCGCGTAATTCAGAGCTTTGCGTATGCGAGCATCATTCAACGCTGGGTGCGAGGTGTTTACAGCAACAAAAGAGATATTCATTGCAGGTTTTGCTGTCAGCTTAACGTCGTCACTCTGTTCAATAATCGGTAACTGGCTTGAGAGCGGTGAATTGAGCACATCACACTCTTTGCGTAACAGTTTCGCCAACGTTCCTGTCCCACGCTGTGAAATATCGAATACCACTTGCTCCATCTTTGGCTGCGATTTCCAATAGCCTTTGTGTTTCTTCAAGCGGATCAAATCGTTAACCTGATATTCAGCCAAATAGAAGGGACCAGTACCAACGGGATGAGAGTCGATCATGCCTTTATCATCACGCAGCTCTAACTGACTAGCATACTCTTTTGAAAGAATAACGGCATGGCTAGTGGCGATGTTAGACAGAAAACTATTGTCGGGGCGGCTAAGAGTAAACTTGACGCGGTACTCGGAAAGGGCAGTCACATCAATCACAAGGTTATTGAAGTCGATACCACTAAACCAAGGGTACAGGCCGCTGCCCACATAATGAAATGGGCTGGTGCTATCTATGATTCGATGGAAGCTGAAGACAACGTCATCGGCATTCATGGTGCGTGAGGGCGTAAACCAAGCGGTCGTTTGAAACTGTACGCCTTTACGTAAGTCAAAGGTGTACTCAGTCCCTTGTTTGTTTACTTGCCAAGCAGTAGCGAGACTTGCAACGGGCTGGTAATTATCATTATCTAAGGTCAGCAGAGTGTTATAGATCTGGGGACTCAAGGTCTCAGAGGTAATACCGTTGTCTACCAACTGCGGGTTGAATGTTGCTGGGCTGCCTTGACCACAATAAACAAAACCGTTTTGACGAATTTTGCTGTGATCAATTTCTTCACCGCAGCCAGCTAAGAGGCTGAGGCTAAATAACCCTAATGTAAACTGTATGAATGCTTTCATAGAAAGAACAATTGTCTGGGACAAAGCATAATGGAACTGATCATTATGCCTTAAGATCCTAATAATTTACCACTAAATACAATCAGTAACCAAAGCAAAAGTACAGTTTTGCAAGGTTAATTGAGGTTTGTTAGGTCGTACTTACGAACCATCCCTCTCAATTGATGGTAGCTCAGCCCGAGCATTTCTGCGGCTTTCCGTTGATTGAACTGACTCTGTTTCAATGCTTCAGTCAGAATGAGCTGATCTTGCTGCTCTTGCCACAGCTTGTAGTCGAGCGGAAACGTGAACGTGTGAGCCGGAGAGATATCGTCATCTTGCACACTAGAATCTGTTGTTTGCCAGCCAGATTGAAAAGGGTCGAAGACAAGGGTGTCGATCGGATCTTGTTGTTGACCATGCTGGTATACGGCTCGTTCAATGACATTTTTCAGTTCACGAACATTACCTGGCCAATGGTAATGGAGAAGGCTTTTCTCTGCTTGGGCGGAAAAGCCAACAAAGTACTCATAGCCCAATTCACGGCACATCTTAATCGCATAATATTCTGCCAGCAGTAAGATATCTTCTTGCCTTTCTCGCAGAGGAGGCAAATGAATGACATCAAACGCGAGTCTGTCGAGCAAGTCAGCACGAAAATCACCACTCTCTGCCATTTGAGGAAGGTTAGCATTGGTTGCACAAACTAAACGCACATTGGCGTTAAGCAACTGATGTCCCCCTACACGTTCATACTGCCCATACTCAATAACACGCAAGAGTTTTTCCTGCACCAGTAGTGGAGCGGTGGCAAGTTCATCAAGAAATAGTGTTCCATTTTCTGCACGTTCAAATCGCCCTTTATGTCTGCCTTTTGAACCAGTAAATGAGCCCTGTTCATGACCAAATAGCTCTGAATCGATGAGACCTTCGCTAAGCGTCGAACAGTTGAGTGAGATAAGTGGCTGATCCCAACGTTTAGACAAATAATGTAGGCGCTGCGCAATCAGCTCTTTACCCGTACCTCGCTCGCCAATAATTAATACTGGTCGTTCTATGGCGGCCAGCTTCGAGACTTTGTCGAGTACCGATAGAAAAGCAGGGGATTCCCCGATGAGATTTTGCTGCATGCTGCGACTCCGTGGCGAAATTTACCAATAGTTGGTTAAATTCAGCATACATCGATATGGTATGTATTGGTATGTTTTTATAAATAACTGATTTGTAATGTTTATTTTTTTGGCATGTAATTTGTTATATAGAACTAGAACCAAGGTATTTTGTTGAGCCGATGAAGATCGGTTCTCGCTAACTGTAATAAGGAGCCTAGCTATGGGTATTTTCTCTCGATTCGCAGACATCGTAAATTCAAACATCAGTGCTCTATTGGATAAAGCTGAAGATCCGGAAAAGATGATTCGCCTTATCATTCAGGAAATGGAAGATACGCTAGTTGAAGTGCGTACCAATTCAGCGAAAGCGATTGCTGATAAGAAAGAATTGGCGCGCAAAGTTGAGTCTATTGAAGACACAATCAATGAGTGGCAGCAAAAAGCAACGCTTGCGCTAACCAAGCAGCGTGAAGATTTAGCGAGAGCGGCTCTGATTGAAAAACAGAAGCTGCAAGACCTTCTTAAAGGTCTTCACACTGAACAGACATTAGTGGAAGAGACGATTGATAAGCTGACTGGCGAAATCGGCAAACTCGAAACTAAAATTACCGAAACTCGCGCTAAACAGCAGGCGTTAGCGATTCGCAGCCAAACGGCTTCAAATCGTCGCGATGTGCAAAAGCATCTTCACACGGCGCGTACCAGTGAAGCAATGGCCAAGTTTGAACAGTACTCGCGCAAGATCGATGAGATGGAAGCCGAAGCGGATCTCTATGCTAAAACGGGCAATGCCAAATCCTTGGTTCAAGAGTTTGCTGAGTTGCAAGCCGAAGACGAAATTGAGAAAGAGCTACAAAAACTCAAACAGCAGATGGAAGACAAAAAGTAATTCTCGGTTTGTTTTGTTAATTTAAATAGGCAGATAGTTTGGTTTGTTCCAACAATCTGCCTTTACTAAGGAGTTATTGTATGTCGTCATTTCTCATTGCTGGGCCATTGATTGTTTTTCTGATTTTTGTTGCACCTTTATGGTTATTTCTTCATTACCGCAGCAAGAAGAATGCAAGCACAGGGTTGTCGAGTGAAGACCTTCAGCGTCTAGAGCAACTCTCCGATAAAGCAGAAAAAATGCACAAACGGGTCGAAACGCTAGAACGCATTTTAGATGCAGAATCTCCAACTTGGAGGCGTCGTTATGAGTAGCAAAGAACTATATCGTGATACGGTAAATGGCAAAATTACAGGGGTATGTGCGGGTCTCGCCAACTATTTTTCGTTGGAAGTTTGGTTGGTACGTATTCTGGTCATTTCTGCGGCGCTGCTTGGTGGGAGTTTTTTAGTTTTGCTCGCCTATGTCGCGATGACATTAATGATAGAAAAGCAGCCAGCGAACTATGTTGAGACAATAAAGGCTCAGCAGGAGCATAAGTTAAAAAACAAACCATGGCAGCAAGGGCAAACGCCGGATTCTTTGCTTAATACCATTGATAAGGATTTGTCTCAGCTCGAAACACAAATCCGTGACATTGAAGCGTATGTCACTTCAGATGCCTTTAAAGTCGATAGAGAGTTTAAGGCTTTATAGCTCTATTGTTCAAAAGTGCGACTCCATACTCATATCAAGGCAAATTATTAATTTTCATAATAATTTACCTCAAGTGCTGTGGAAGTCGCGTTATCATTCATCTATCTTTGTAACTAATAGCTACAAACGGATGATTGACTCATGCATAAATCTTTGTTGTTGCTTGCCATAACCTCGGCACTAAGCGGTTGTGGTAAGGAACTCCCTCCTGTCCCTGAACCAGAATCCAGACCTGCTAAACTATTTACTGTTTCTGTCGGCAATGCCCAATTTGAACGTGATTTTCCTGCCACGTCAGAAGCCGGTGATAAAGCAGTGCTGGCGTTTAGAGTGCCCGGTCAAATGCAATCCATCGATGTCCTAGCGGGGCAGATGGTGAAAAAAGGGGATGTACTGGCATCACTCAATCCAGATGAGTACACATTACTCGCCAAGCAGGCCGAAGCCCAGTTTCGTTTAGCGGATGTTCAATATCAGCGTTATAAAAAGCTGCGTGAAGATAAAGTCGTCTCAGAGCAAGATTTTGATCAAGCCAAAGCTAACCATAATTCTGCTAAAGCGACGCTAGAGCAGGCCCGTGCGAATCTCAGATACACCAAGCTGGTTGCACCTTATGATGGCACTATCTCGCTTATTGCTGCGGAAAATCATGAGTATATGGCCGCCAAACAGGGTGTAATGAATGTTCAGACCAACCAGCTAATGAAGGTGATTTTCCAATTACCCGATCACTTGCTCAATAAGTTTGCTAGTGGGGTAAATTTAACCGCAACCATGACCTTCGATGCCTTCCCTAATAATCAATATGATTTAGTGTTTCAGGAAGTGGATACCGAAGCTGACACCAAAACGGGATCATATAAAGTCACTATGGTGATGGAACGGCCTGAGGATGTGGGTATTCTGCCAGGTATGGCAGGTTCAGTGCACGTTGCTGTTGAATCCACCGGCGCCACTCAAATACCTCAATCCGCGTTAATGGAGCAAGACGGAAAAACGTATGTTTGGCGTGTTGACTCCCAAGGTATCGTTTCTCAAGCCCATGTCGAGATAAACGACAAACTTCAGGTGCAAAGTGGCCTCAGTGAAGGTGACCAAATTATTGTGTCTGGTGTCAGTGGTATTGAGGCGGGTGTCAAAGTCCGCGAATGGATTAAAGAGCGAGGGTTGTAAGATGAAACAGTGGTTATGTCTCGGTCCTCTCGCATCTTTAGTCATGTTGGCTGGATGTGGTGGTGAACCGCAGTATGTCGATTTTGGTACACCTAAAGTGAAAGTCGTTGATCTGTCTAGTCAGTCTGTTGTTGAGGATAGACTCTACTTTCCAGCGGTCGCAAATGCGGCTGAGCGTTCACATCTCAGTTTTCGTGTCGCGGGTGAAATTAGTCGGCTCTATGTTAAAGAAGGTGACCAATTAAAACAGGGTGACTTAATTGCAGAGTTAGACCCAACGGATTACCAACTTGCAGTCGACAATGCTTCGGCGCGTTATAGTGTAGTGGATAGTCAATACAAGCGTTCTAAACCGTTAGTCGATAAGGGCTTGTTAGCTAAGTCGCAGTTCGATGAAATAGCGGCAAATCGTCAAATCGCTTACGCCGAACTCGAACTTGCTAAACTACGCTTGTCCTTTACCAAGCTTCATGCTCCGGTGGATGGCATCATCTCTCGTGTCAATGCCGATCAGTTTGAAAACATTCAAGTTGGGCAGCAAGTGGTCAACATCCATAGTGTCGACAGTGTTGAAGTGCTGATTCAGTTGCCTGACCGTCTTTATACAAATCAGCCGAATCAGGCTACCTTGTCAAAAATTCAGGCGGTCGTAAAAGTACCGAGTGGTAATCAATATTCAGCTCAGATCAAAGAGTTCACCACTGAGCCAGATCCTGCCACTGGCACCTTCACGGTGACATTATCAATGCCAATGCCGGAAAAGGAGTACATTCTTGATGGTATGCCTGTGGAAGTGACATCGAAAGGTGAGAATGTCGGTCTAAAGCTCAACCTCGGGGTTCAAATTCCAATTGAAGCCATTTTCAATGGGGATGGCGATGATCTGGATAAAGAGAACAAATATGTATGGCGCTTAAATTCGGATAGCACAGTGACCAAGCAGCAAGTGATTGTAGGTAAGGCTAGTAAGGATCTAATCCAGATCTTAGATGGCTTAAGCCAAGATCAAACCGTGGTGGTTGCGGGTCTGTCGAGATTGAGAGAAGGAATGCAAGTTCAAGTGGTTAAACAGGAGGCAGGCAATGAGTGAAGTGAATAATAACTTGCCTCAGGATGATGACAAGATCACCGGCATAGCGGCGTACTTTATTCGCAACCGTGTTATCAGTTGGATGATATCACTGATATTTCTGATTGGTGGTACAGCGGCATTTTTTGGATTGGGGCAGTTAGAAGATCCCGCTTTTACTATCAAAGATGCCATGGTTGTCACCTCATATCCGGGCGCGACACCTCAGCAAGTTGAAGAAGAAGTGACTTATCCGCTAGAGAAAGCCATTCAGCAACTCACCTACGTAGATGAAGTCAATTCTATATCGAGCCGAGGGTTGTCGCAGATCACCGTGACAATGAAAAACAACTATGGCCCTGATGATTTGCCTCAGATTTGGGATGAACTGCGCCGTAAAGTGAATGACTTGAAAGGGCAGTTACCACCGGGCGTCAATGCTCCGCAAGTCATCGATGATTTTGGAGACGTTTATGGCATTTTGCTGGCCGTAACGGGAGATGGATATAGTTATAAAGAGCTACTCGATTATGTCGACTATCTAAGACGAGACTTGGAACTTATCGATGGCGTGAGCAAGATTTCCGTTTCAGGACAGCAACAAGAGCAGGTGTTCATCGAAATCTCGATGAAGCGAATGAGCAGTCTTGGTTTGTCTCCTAATACGGTGTTCAACTTACTGGCGACGCAAAACGTTGTATCAGATGCCGGTGCGATCAGAATTGGTGATGAGTACATTCGTATTCATCCGACTGGTGAGTTCCAGAATGTGGATCAGTTGGGCGATTTGATTCTGACCGAAAGTGGTGCTCAAGGTTTGATTTACTTGAAAGACGTCGCGGATATCAAACGTGGTTATGTCGAAGTACCAAGTAATATTATTACCTTTAACGGCAAGTTGGCGCTGAACCTTGGGGTCTCTTTTGCTCAAGGGGTGAATGTAGTTGAAGTTGGTAAGCGTTTCGACCGCCGCTTAGCGGAGCTAAAATATCAGCAGCCTGTGGGTGTCGATATTGCAGAGATATACAGTCAGCCAAAAGAAGTCGACAAATCGGTGAGTGGATTTGTTGTGAGTCTTGGTCAAGCGGTGGCGATTGTAATTATCGTACTGCTTTTCTTTATGGGGCTGCGCTCAGGTCTGTTGATCGGATTGATTCTGTTATTGACGGTACTTGGCACCTTTATCTTCATGAAGTATTTCGCGATTGATTTGCAAAGGATTTCTCTTGGTGCACTGGTTATCGCTTTGGGTATGCTGGTGGACAATGCCATTGTGGTGGTCGAAGGGATATTGATAGGAACCCAGAAAGGTCGAACGAGGTTGCAAGCGGCAACCGACATTGTGACTCAGACTAAGTGGCCACTACTAGGGGCTACGGTTATTGCTGTGACGGCTTTCGCACCAATCGGTTTATCTGAAGATGCAACAGGTGAATACTGTGGCACTTTGTTTACCGTACTGTTGATATCGTTGATGCTAAGCTGGTTTACCGCAATCTCATTAACACCATTCTTTGCTGATATCTTCTTTAAGGGACAAAAGTTCAAGCAAGAAGGTGAAGAGAGCGATCCATACAACGGCATGATCTTTGTTATGTACAAAGGCTTCCTTGAGTTCTGTATGAAGCGAGCATGGCTGACCGTTGGGGTTCTAATACTTGGTCTGGCAGCGAGCATCGCAGGATTTACTCAAGTTAAGCAATCATTCTTCCCATCGTCGACGACGCCAATCTTCCAAACCGATGTTTGGTTACCTGAAGGGACAGATATTCGAGCGACTAACACCAAGCTAAAAGCGTTAGAGTCATGGTTATCGAGCCAAGATGGCGTTGAGCACGTTACGACGACTGCAGGTAAAGGCTTACAGCGCTTTATGCTGACCTACGCGCCGGAAAAGAGTTACGCAGGTTATGGTGAGATTACAACTAGGGTCGCCAGCTATGAGCAGTTAGCTAATTTGATGACGCAATTTAGGCAGCACCTTGAAGACAACTTCCCAGAAATTAACTACAAGCTGAAACAAATTGAGTTAGGTCCTGGTGGTGGTGCGAAAATTGAAGCAAGAATCATTGGCTCTGACCCGACTGTATTACGTGGTATTGCGCAGCAAGTTTCGGACATCATGCATGCAGACCCAGGTGCGACGAACATTCGTCATGACTGGCGTGAGCGTACTAAGGTACTTGAACCTCAGTTTAACGAAAGTCAGGCGCGACGTTACGGCATCACTAAATCAGACGTGGATGAATTCCTCGCAATGTCGTTCTCGGGTAAATCGATAGGTGTCTACCGAGACGGAACAACGCTAATGCCGATCGTGGCACGTTTACCTGAAGATGAGCGAGTCGATATCCGTAACATTGAAGGAATGAAGATATGGAGTCCTGCACTCGGTGAGTACATTCCATTACAACAAGTCACTATGGGTTACGACTTACGCTGGGAAGACCCGATTATTGTGCGTAAGAATCGTAAACGTATGCTGACGGTAATGGCCGACCCTGACATACTCGGTGAAGAGACAGCCGCGACGTTGCAGAAACGTTTGATGCCGCAGATAGAAGCTATTGAATTGCCACCAGGTTATTCTTTGGAATGGGGCGGTGAATACGAGTCTTCTGGTGAAGCACAGGCATCTTTATTCACTACCATGCCAATGGGTTACCTGTTCATGTTCTTGGTCACTGTGTTCCTATTTAACTCGGTCAAAGAACCACTGATAGTGTGGTTGACTGTACCGTTAGCCATTATTGGGGTAACCACGGGCTTACTGGCACTTAATACTCCGTTTGGCTTTATGGCCTTGCTGGGTTTCCTCAGTTTGTCCGGCATGTTGCTGAAAAACGGTATCGTCTTGCTTGACCAAATTGAGATAGAGATGCATTCGGGTAAAGATCCATACGTTGCGGTCGTAGATGCGGCACTTAGCCGTGTGCGACCTGTATGTATGGCGGCGATTACCACGATATTGGGTATGATTCCTCTTTTACCTGATATCTTCTTTAAGCCGATGGCGGTGACGATTATGTTTGGTTTAGGGTTTGCAACGGTACTGACACTTATTGTCGTACCAGTGTTGTATCGTCTATTCCACAAAGTCAAAGTGCCAAACTAACGGGTTGAATACAAAAGCGCCCCTGACTCTGTTGGGGGCGTTTGTTTTTTTAGGGAGAAAAGGAATGAGCAAGGAGACAACCTGTGCATGGGCGATGAACCATGAACTTGAGCGTAATTATCATGACGCTGAGTGGGGAGTGCCTGTTTACGACGACACCGTGTTATTTGAGTTCATCACTTTAGAAGGGGCGCAAGCCGGCCTAAGTTGGATTACTATTTTGAAAAAAAGAGCAGGCTATCGTGCAGCTTTTGAAAACTACCATCTAGAAACCCTCGCTCAATATGATGAATCGGAAGTAGAACGCATCATTGAGAATTTTGATGTGGTTAAACATCGTGGCAAGATCACCTCGGTATTCGGTAATGCCCGTGCCGCATTGGCCCTAAAGGAAGAGTATGGCAGCCTTTCTGATGCATTGTGGCAGTTTGTTGATGGACAGCCCATCGTCAATCACTGGACCGAGATGAGTGATGTGCCTGTCTCTACTGAACAGTCAAAAGCGATGAGCAAATTTCTCAAGAAAAAGGGGTTTAAGTTTGTTGGTGAGACGATCTGCTATGCCTTTATGCAGGCGGTAGGCATGGTGGATGATCATCTAGTTAACTGTCCCCAAAAATCCCGTTAGCAATGGTTACATTAATGCTGTTGATCATGAATCCTTTCCAGTGCCTGAACCCGTTTCAGTTGAATAGGATCGAAGCTTTGCTTTCTAAGGAGGGCGATTTGCTCGACTCTATCCTGTTCTGAAAGGAAGGAGGCTGTCAGAATCTCTTCCCTTTGCTGCAAATAGGAATCTAGCGTTGTTTGGAATCTTTCACGCTCTAAATCGAGCGTTTCAAGACGTGCGGCCGCTTCAGAACCGACTCGCTCGACACGGGCTAGATGCTTTGCTTGGGTATCAAGTGCTGACATTGAAGTAAGCACTGCGATCAGTTGGTTGTTTATTTCTGCGGTCTGAATGTACTCTGGCATATCTGCAAGTTGTTGTCCAATTATGCTCAATTGTTGTTGGCTATCTAAATCGTCATGAAGGAGTTTCATCTTGTTGATTGCCAATTCGCGTAAAAGATTTTCCTCAGAGAACAATAGGTCAATTTGTGATTGAGAAAAAAATTGCTGTTGCAGCTCCAGAATACGCAGGTGCAATTGTTCGAAATCGATCGCGGTAATCGATTGTGATTCTAATGGCTCAAGTTCAGTGAGTGCCTGTTTGTATTCTAGGTAGAGTGAGAATAGTGCTTGTTGTTGAATGGACTCCAACTCTGTGGAAGCATTCTGACTGACTCTTTGTGTGATTTCTTCGAGGCTTTGTTCCCCTAAGCTGCTCAATGAATAATCGAAGAAGTGCTTTGTCGTGGCAGTATCAGCGGCGACATCTTGCTGGGACGGTGCGTCTGAGATCTTGGCTTGCTGATCTGGAGATGGATAAAAGACCGCGCCTACCCCAACACAAGTCATGATGATAATGGTAAAGAGAGCGGCCTTTTTCATCAAGTAATCCTTATAACCCTTGTTGTTTCAGACGATTCGCGTGCTGACGATACAGAGTGACCGGGTCGGTCTCAAATAGATGGTGAATCCCTAAAAGCCCATTGATTTCATCGAGATGGTTCATTCGATAATCATCACGAATCACCTTACCTAAATGAGTACTGCACGCACCCACCAGACCGTCATTCGGTTCACTAAAAGCCCAGCCAAGGACGACTAACGCTCCGTCAGTAGGATCTAAAAGATTGGTAAAAGTGGAAGAGCCAGTCCAAGAGTAGTAGTAAACCCCATTGTCAGCGAGTAAGTCTCCGTTGCCACATTCCGTGGTTGGTATTCCGTATGGGTGATTTTGGTTGAACGCCAGCGAGCCTTCAGTGGTTAATGCCTCGAGTGATGCCAAGGGATCTTGGTCTAACTCTGTTCCACCAGAGAGCAGATTAATCAGTGTGGTTAGCCCTCCAGCGAGCTTTACCGCCAAACCTTCTAATCCTGAATCTTCAGGAACGGTTCCCCTAACTAAATCTGCGACTTTCGAACCTTTATTCACTCCACCAATGCTGGTTACTGAGGCGACGAGGTCAGGCCGTACTGACGCCACATAACGAGCGGTTGGACCACCGTGACTATGGCCAATTAGATTGACCTTGGCTGTACCTGTCGCCGCTAAAACCATCTCTACCTGACTAAGTAGTTGTTCGCCTCTTACTTCGGTGCTGTTAGTCGCGGAAACCTGTGCGACGTAAACAGTGGCACCGTCTCGGGTTAATGCGTGAGGTATGCCGTAGAAATAATCGACTCCGGCGAGAGAATCGAAACCAAACAGCCCATGAACAAGCACAATGGGGTAGTGAGTTTGAGTGTAACCGCTCGCGTGCGCGAGATTGGTTAGCATGGGATGTCCAACCGCTAACGTGCAGCTAAGGACTAGGGAGTAGAGCAGTTTCAAGTTTAACCCCTTCTGGTATGACCTCTGATGAGATATTTAACCGTAGAAGAAAATAATGATAATACGAAAAGAGAGTGGTTAATAAGATGTTAAATCGTGATGACGGGCTAAAAAACAACAGTTTTGATGCACTATGAGTGAGTGGTGAAGTATCTAAGTTAATTATCAATAAAATCAGGGTATTAAAAAGCCTCGCGAACGAGGCTTACCAATAGCTGCGGCTTTTTCGCAACTAAGCCGTCGCTTCTTTCTCAAGAATTAAAGCGTTGTAACGTGCGAAACCAGCTTCAAGGTCTGCAATAAGATCGTCAACATTTTCCAGACCAATATGTACACGTATTAGTGTGCCTTCAAAATTAGGATTGGCAACGGTGCGCAGGTTCTCAAAACTTTTAGGTTCGTTGGCTAAGATTAAACTCTCAAATCCACCCCAAGAGTAACCCATACTAAAGTGCTGCATACCATCAAGTAATGCGGTAGTTGCACGTGGATAGCTGGTTTTTAGAACAAACGAAAACAGGCCGTTACCGCCGGTAAAATCACGGTTAAAGAATTCGTGGCCTGGGCAAGAATCCAAGGCGGGATGACGCACGTGGTCAACTTCAGGTCTTGTTTGGAGCCACTGTGCCACTTTGAGGCTGTTTTCTGCGTGTTGGCGCATGCGAACGTCGAGTGTTCGTATACCACGCAGCCCAAGGTAAGCGTCATCCGGAGAAACACACTGACCCATTAAGTAGCTTTGTTCGCGAAGTTGGTCCCAATGCTTCTCGTTGGCTACCGCGGTTCCAAGCATCACGTCTGAGTGACCGACAATGTATTTAGTCGCCGCTTGAATAGAAATATCGACGCCGTGATCAAATGGTGAAAAGTTCACTCCCGCAGCCCATGTATTGTCGAGCATGACAATCATCTCATTTTCATGAGCGATACGCGCTAGGGTAGGAACATCTTGAACTTCCATCGTGATAGAGCCTGGAGATTCCAAAAACAGGATCTTGGTATTGGGTTTGATGAGGCTGTGAATCTCTTCACCTATGGTTGGCTCATAGTAGGTGGTCTCGATTCCCATCTTCTTGAGGATCTTGTCACAGTAGTCGCGTGTCGGCTCATAACAGGTGTCAACCATCAAAATATGGTCTCCTGTTTCGACAAATGACAGAATAGCGTTAGCAATCGCTGCTGTACCGCATGGGTATAACGCACAGCCAGCGCCGCCTTCGATTTCTGTCATTGCGTCTTGAAAAGCAAAATGCGTATTGGTACCACGGCGACCGTAGAAGAGAGTCTTGTTCGCTCGGTTGACGGTTGCATGGTGTTTTTCCGCAACGGTATCGAAGACCACAGTTGAAGCGCGTTGAACGGGTGGGTTGACAACCCCATTAGTCCATTTTTTGTCGCGGCCTGCCGTAACATACTTGGTCTGTTTGCTTTCTGACATTGGAAGTCCTTATCTATTAACGCATTGCCATATTTAAACCATGGCAAGGCGTCAATATCAAGCACGGATCAGAGTAGAGGGTTAAACAGGTAAAAAACTCGTTCCAAAAAGCGCGAATAAAGAGTGCGTTTTTGCCATTGTTCGATGTCGACCTGATGAGATTGATTGATGTAGCTTTGCTGAAGCCACAACATCTCTTTGGTAAAGGCTTCATCGTCAATTGCTAATGTCAGTTCGAAGTTTAGCCATAGACTACGCATGTCCATATTAACGGTGCCCACTAAGCAGAACTGTTCATCGATCACGACTGACTTAGTGTGGAGTAGACCACCATAAAACTCGTAAATTTCGACCCCTGCACTAAGCAATTCACTGTAGAAGGCACGAGAGGCCCACTGAACCATGATGGAGTCATTCTTATGCGGGATGATCAACTCAACTTTAATACCCCTTTGAGCGGTCATTTTGAGTGTTTCTAGTAAGTCAGAACTTGGCACAAAATAGGGTGTGGTAATTCGAACGGAATGATTGGCCTGATTGATTGCTAATGTGAGCACCTGGGATATTAGGTGATCAGGCATCCCTGGACCAGACGGAACGACTTGAATAGGGTGCTGAGGTTCGTTCGGGTTAATGCGGCATTCTGGTAACTGAGGAAAACGGCGAGAGCCAGTTTCCACTTCCCAATCCCAGCAGTGAATTGCTGATAGCACATTGACGGTAGGGCCCGTTATACGAACCATAATATCAATCCACTGACCGACTCCAGAATCTTGCTTGAAGTACGCTGGATCAACCATGTTCATTGAGCCCGTGTAGGCAATTTTTTCATCAATAACGATGATTTTTCTATGCTGACGTAAATCGAGGCGGCGTAAGAATATACGCCATGGACTGACTTCTAGAGCTTGAACGACTTCGATACCAGCATTGTTCATCATCTTTAACCACTCGCTGCGGAAAAAGCGTGGACTACCAGCGGAATCAAGCAGTAGCTTCACGTTTACACCACGTTTGGCTGCTCTGATTAAGGCAGATGCAACGGAGTCGGCTAATCCACCCGGATGCCAAATATAGAAAACCATTCGAATAGTTGATTGCGCATTTTCGATATCGTCGATGACCGAATGGAGGATTTGTTCGGGCGAGCTTTGTAGTGACAAGGAGTTGCCAGACAATGCAGGCAAGCCTAATCGGTTATTACACAGTTCGTCGATACGGTAAATATGTCGGCCGAAACTTTCGGGCGAGTGAGCGTGGCAGTCATTGAGTTTGGCGAACCACTGTGCAAAGGGAGACAGCATCTCCTTTGCTCTCTCTGCCCGTTTACGGCCGAGGTTGAGTTCACCAAATAGGAAATAGCAAGCGACACCTACAACCGGAATGATGTAGATAACCATTAACCAGGCAAGCGACACACTCACCGCTCGGCGCTTTAGTACAACACGAATGGTTACACCTGCAACGAGTATCCAGTAAAAGACAATGCCAGCGAGAGTCAGGAAGTGATAAAACTTTTCCATTCAGATACCTAGGTAATATATAGCACTCCAATATTAGAGCTCACGGCGCGCTAGGACAAGTCACAAATTAGTGGCGGTAGAAACTATACGGAATGAATTCTGAAAAGCACAAATATGTTATGTGAATGTAAAATCTGGTGTTTGGCGGGTGTTATAGGCGAAAAAAACAGCATTTAAACACAATCTTTACATTTATGGTGGAAAAATATACTGTTCGGGCTTCCAATTTTAATCTTAAACTGTTTTACTTGCTACAACGTTAGCGTCACTGACAAGTTTAATAAGTGTAAAAAAAATTATACAACCACTTTTAAAGACGCCTAACAGAAGCAAACACAACTTAAAACATGATTTAATGGAGTAACCATGGCTACAAGTACAAGTGCACAGCCCCGTGATACATGGGGGTCTAAACTAGGCTTCGTCATGGCCGCAGCAGGTTCTGCTGTTGGTTTAGGCAACATATGGAAATTTCCTTACACAGCAGGTGAGAGTGGCGGCGGTGCGTTCGTTGCAATTTACCTACTTTTTGTAATTTTTATCGGCTTTAGCGTAATGCTTACAGAATTCGCTATTGGCCGTAAGACAGGTCTATCAGCAGTAGGTGCGTTCAAATCGACTGACCGTCGTTGGACCTTTACTGGGGTAATGGGGGTTCTAAGTGGCCTACTGATCATGGGTTTCTACCCTGTCGTAGGTGGTTGGGCTCTCGCATACATCTTCAAAGTGGGTGGTGGTCTACTAAGCACACCTGAAGCAATCGGTGATAGCTTCGGTAGCTTTATCTCAGATCCTGTTCAGCCACTTATGTGGATGGGTATCTATCTAGCTTTCAACATCATTATCGTAATGAAGGGTATTTCAGGCGGTATCGAGAAAGCGGGTAAGATTCTAATGCCGCTTCTATTCCTAATTCTGATCGTTGTATCGGTAAAAGGTTTGATGCTACCAGGTGCAATGGCAGGTCTAGAATTCCTATTCATGCCAGACTTTTCAAAAGTAGACAGTAATGTTGTTCTAGCTGCGCTAGGTCAGGCATTCTTCTCACTAAGTCTTGGTATGGGCTGTATGATGACCTACGGTTCTTACCTGAAGAAGAAAGAGAACTTAGTTCAGACGACAGGTATGGTGACGGCTATGGATACGGGTGTTGCGATCCTAGCCGGTGTCGCGATGTTCCCAGCAATGTTCGCGTTCGGTATGGAACCCGCAGCAGGTCCTGGCTTGGTGTTCGTTGTTGTACCTCAGCTATTCGCTGAAATGGGCGGCGTAATCGGTCTACTATTCGCTCTAATGTTCTTCATCGCACTAACGGTAGCAGCACTAACATCTTCAGTTTCTCTTCTTGAAGTTGTTGTATCTTACCTAATCGATGAAAAAGGTATGAAGCGTTCAACAGCAGTACTTAGCTCAAGCGTAGTAATGGCTTCACTATGTGTGTTCGCTTCACTATCTCTAGGCGGTGTAGGTCCAACATTATTTGGTACAGGTGCATTCGATATTTTTGACTTGTTAACCGATAAGATCTTCCTAGCGGTTGGCGGTATGTTGGTGTGTATCTTTGCTGGCTGGCGTCTATCTCGTGCAGACCTTGAGAAAGAAATCACTAACGACGGCGAAGTATCATTCCCACTATTCGGTCTATGGTACAACTTGGTTAAATACGTAATTCCAGTTGCTATCGCTATTGTTGCCTTCATGGGTGTCAAGTCAGGCTTCGATAGTGGCAAAGGTGAAATCATGCTGTTAGGTCTTGGTATCATCGCACTGACAGCGGTTTTCTCTAAAAAGCTGTAATCGGATTACCCACCCTTAAAAAACCTCCGAAAGGAGGTTTTTTTTTTGCTTCAACTTTAGCGCAAGGCTTGCAGCGTGGGTGGTTAGACTGGTTTTCACGATGAGAATGGGTATACTCATGCGTCCAAAGTGGAGCCCGATATATGTTTGATATTTTATATACCCACCCCGATTTTATCGTCATCAATAAACATCCTAATGTTTCAGTACACAAAGATGGCGGCGATACCATGTTGCTTGCAGAAGTCGCCAAACTGACGGGTGATGACAAACTGTATTTGATCCACCGCCTAGATAAGATGACCTCCGGAATCCTACTATTAGGGCGCAACAGTGGTGCGGCGAGTGAACTTAGTAAACAGTTTGCTGACCGTCGAGTGGAAAAGTTCTATCTGGCTATTGGGTGTAATAAACCAAAGAAGAAGCAAGGGCTTATTAGCGGTGATATGCAACGTTCACGGCGTTCGGCTTGGAAACTGGTCAACACGCAGGATAATCCTGCTATTACACAGTTTTTCTCTCTGGCGGGCATGACAGGGGAAAGGTTGTTTTTATGTCGGCCACACACCGGAAAGACCCATCAGATTAGGGTGGCGCTGAAGTCGTTAGGGTCTGCAATTGCCGGTGATCCTATTTATAACGCTAGCAACAGTGCTGATCGGGGTTATCTCCATGCTTTTGCCCTTCGTTTTGACTATCAGCAGCAAGCCTATCAGTTTGTATGCGATCCAAGAAACAGAGCCGAATGTGGCAAAAAATGGAATCAACACATGACCAGCCAAGGTATCGAATCTTGGCTTACACCATGGGAGTTAACATGGCCGAAGATAAACAAATAACACCAATCGCGATGCAGGCTGAACACTTACCGTGTTTCTTTGCACAACTGACCACACAACTAGAGATGGTGCCGAATGAAGTAAGACGTTTGTTCCATGGCCGTGGGCGTCGTTTTGATGGTTTAGAACAGTTGACGTGTGATTGGATTCAAGGCCAGTTGATTGTCAGTATCTTCAAAACCGTTGATGATCAATTTTTAAAAGCGCTTAAAGCGGGTTTGATGGAGATTGCTCAGTCTGCTCTCTGGAGTGAGAAACAGGGGCAAGCAATAGTCATTCAGCACCGATATGCGGAAGGCGCGCCTTCTGAAGTACTGCTTGGCGATTTAAACAGTCGTCCAGTTGTCGTTGAGTCGCAGTTGAAATACCAGCTTGATATCGGACGCAACCAGAACACGGGTCTGTTTTTGGATATGCGCTATGGACGTGACTGGGTAAAGGCAAACGCCAAACATAAAAATGTACTCAACTTATTTGCTTACACTTGCGGTTTCTCCGTGGCAGCGATTGAGGGGGGGGGCTGATCAAGTGGTTAACGTTGACATGTCGAAAGGTTCACTGGCGAAAGGAAGAGAGAACCACAAACTCAACGGTCACAATATTAATCAGGTAAAGTTTCTCGGCTACGACATTTTCCGCTCGTGGGGGAAAATCAAAAAAATGGGTCGTTACGACCTTATTATTATTGACCCACCGTCGTTCCAAAAGGGTAGCTTTGCTTTAACTAAAGACTACAAACGTATCTTGAGAAAACTTCCGGAACTCTTGGCTGAGGATGGGCAAGTGCTCGCGTGTGTCAACTCACCGCAAGTGACGTGCGATTTCTTGATCGATGGCATGAAGGAAGAAGCGCCTACATTGAATTTTGTTGAGCGTCTTGAGAATCCACCAGAATTCGCAGATGTGGACAGTGAAGCGTCATTAAAAGTTATGTTGTTTAAATAAAAAACGCCCTTTAAGGGCAACCCCTATCACTTACAGTGGTTGGAATGCACTGGATAGCGAACCATACTCTTACGAACGGCCCTCAATTTGGGCCGTTTTTTCGTTCTATCGTACGACAGCCCATAGCCACTATCAGCCAAACGAGCTACCCGCTCATTGTTCAAAAAGAGCTTCGCGCCCATTTAGCGAGCCTGTTTCAAGCCTTACGTTAAGCCTGATCACGGCTCTGTTTTAAAGTCATAAAACCCGAATAAATTCGAGTTAGAGTTGTAAACCAGCATGCTGCACCAAACAGGTAGGCAATCAGTGCAAAGTGGTTAGGAAGTAAGCAGAATAAGATAAAGCACGCAATGGTTTCTGTCCCTTCTGTCAGACCACTCATGTAGTAAAGAGATTTGTGCTGATAGACTGGATTTTCAATGCCTCGTTTCCCTGCCATGACTGCGAAGGCCAAAAAGCTGCTGCCGGTACCGATAAACGAGAAAATCAAAAATGCACCCGCAACGGCATTTTGCTCAGGGTTTGCCAATACAAACCCAAAAGGAATGAGCGAATAGAACAGAAAATCGAGACTAATATCGAGAAAGCCGCCCGCATCTGTTATTCCTTGAATACGCGCCAGAGCGCCATCCAGGCCATCGCAGATTCTATTGGTGATGATGAGTAGCAGTGCCAGAGTATATTGCTCAAAAATCAACGCAGGGAAGGCGACACAGCCAAGCGCAAAACCAAAAATCGTGGTTTGGTTTGCGGTGATACCACATCGGTCTAAGAGATTTGCTGACTGTGCCAACGGCCAGCGAATAACTTTGATACTCAAACGATCAAGCATGAACCGTCTCCCATGGCCAAGTTAGGCAACGGCTATTGTCGGGAATGTCGGTTTCATCATGAGTGACCATAAGCGCAGGGATGTCTGCTTTTTTGAGTTGCTCCACAACCCATTGACGAAACTGAACTCGCAACTCTCTATCCAGTTTACTAAATGGCTCGTCTAGCAAGGCCAGATTAGGTTTAGCGAGTAGCATTCGAGTTAGGCTAATTCGCGCACGCTGCCCCCCTGAAATCTGGTCGGGAAAAGAGTCCGCCAAGTTGGTGAGTGAAATGTTTTTCAGTGCCTTCATCGCCTGCTCTTTACGCGCAGCGCCTTTGACTTCATTCGGTAATGAAAACGCGAGGTTTTCCCATACACAAAGGTGTGGAAACAGTAAATCATCTTGGAACAAAATCCCGACCTGACGTTGATGCGCTGGCAACGAGTCAATCGGCTTTTGATTCAACGTGATTTGACCTTGGTAGGTGAAGTCACTGCTTAGGTGCCCGGCAATCGCATCAAGCAAAGTTGATTTACCGCAGCCACTTGGTCCCATTAGCGTGACAATTTCTCCGTTATTGATTTGAAGGTTCAGCGCGTTAAACAGTACCTCACCACTTTTGTTACAGATGACGAGGTTTTTGAGACAAAGGCTCATTGGGTAGCAATCCTTTAATAGACAATCTACGGTATTTAACCTGAAGTCGGCTGAGTACCATAGCGATAGAGAAGAAAATGAGGGGCAACAATGCTTGCCACAACGCATAAATTGCGGTGACACGACGGTCAAAACCACTCGAAAGCGCCACAGCTTCAGTCGTTATCGTGCTTATCCTCCCTGCGCCTAAAACTAGCGTAGGTAAGTATTGTGCCAAGCTGACACTAATACCGATAGCCCAAGCAAAAAGCACCGCGGGCAACAATATCGGTAACTTAATCTGCCACCAGACTTGAATCGGGCTTTTACCCAAACTTAGGCCGACACGGGTCAAGCCATTGTCGAAGCTGCGCCAAGGGCCATCCAGTGAGAGGTAGACGTAAGGAAAGGCAAAAAATACGTGTGCCCAGCACACCCAGAATAGGTAAGCACTGCTGTTTAGATAGAGCGTGACTACCTGAATACCAAATAGAATCGAAAGCTGTGGGATTAACATTGGAATCGCAATCACGTATCCAGGTATTTGTCGATGATGTCGTTGGTGGTACTCGTGAGCCGCTAACGCAAGTAATAGAGCAATACTGGCACTGACTAATGCGATTAACAGGCTTTGATTGAGCGCGCTAAAAATACCCGCCCACTCATATTGCCAGAAGCGCAAACTAAACTGAGTAGGAAGTAGGTCAGGGAATCGCCATCTCTGAGCAAAGCTCCACAAAACCAAAATGGGTACTATAGCCAGACTTAAAACGAGCACAATGCTGAAGGTGGACTTACCTGGCAGATCCATTCCTGAACGCCCTGAATATTGCCAATGTTTGAGCCCTTTTGTGATCACCCATTCGACGATTCTGGCGAATAGAATCAGTACGCTGGCGATAAGAAACAGTAATGTCGCACCCGATGCAGCGCGAGGAAGTTGAGCTAAATCTGGTTCGTTAAACCACTGCCAAATTAAAACAGCAAAGGTTGGAGGATTGGTTGGACCGATAATCAAAGCGACATCTACCACTGAAAGGCTGTAGGCAATCACAGCCAACATCGGAAAGCGAAGTTTGGCAAACCATTGTGGAAAGATGCATTTCCACCAAGTCTGCGCCCTAGAATAACCCAGTGACAGGGTTACTTTTTCGGTTTGTGACACTTTTAGCTGCTGTAGAATCGGGATGCTCATCAGCAATAGGAAGGGAATTTCCTTTATAGCCAGCATGAGAACCAGTCCTATTGCATAAGGATCTTTGATCACAAAGGCGAGATCAGAGACAGATTGTGCATTCGGATCATAGCCAAACAGATGGTACAACGATCGAGCCACCAATCCGGTTGGAGAAAAAAGAAAGGCAAAACCAATAGCAAAAGCGACGTGTGGCATAGCGAGTAAAGGGGATAACGTCAGCTCGATTTTACGCCAAAATGGATGATGCCAACTAGAAAGCAGAATCGCAAAGGTCGCTAAGCAGGCAAGATAGCTACTAGCAAGAGTCGAAAAGAGCGTGAGACCCACTGACTGTCCGATGCCCTGCCAAGCGAAAACTGACTCAAAGCCATTTAATGAAAAGGACTCAAGTCCAATGGGCGGAATATAACCAAACGCAGCCACTACCACTCCGGCAAGTCCCGGAATGGTAGGCAAGATGCAAATTAGAATAAGAGAAAAGTAGATTGCGCGTAACATCGAATCACTTCTAGTTTCCGTAACGTTTAAGCCATTCTTGCTCTAACGCATTTTGCCAACTTGGGTGAGGCTCGGCGATAGATTTGAACTGCTGAGTATTTTTGGCCGTTCCAGTGAGATATTGGCTACTCAATACGGATGGATCGCCCCAAATCTTAGTATCCCCCTTGCGTGATTGGGCATCTGGGCTTAACAAAAAGTTGATGGCGACTTGTGCCCCTGCGCTCGCGTTGGCATTCCATGGAATCGCTAAGAAGTGAATGTTCGATAGTGCACCGTTATCCATCGCATAGGCTTGGGTTGAGTTCGCAAGATTGCCATTTGCTTGGGCGGAATACACAGCATTAGGGTTGAAGGTGATAGCTAGATCGATCTGGCCATCGTCGAGCAACTGAATTGACTCTGTTGTACCTGATGGAAATTGTTTACCCCCACGCCAAGCCACTTTGTGGAATTCATCCAAATATTGCCATAACGGTTGAGTAATGATGGCAAAACTCTTCTCATCAACTGGCTGCATTAACGAAGCGTCGTTGTTGGTCAGTTCAATCAGCAGCGCTTTTAGGAAGCTGGTGCCATGGAATTCTGGTGGGCGAGGATAGCTTAGGCGATTTGGAAAAGCGTTCGCATAGCTTAACATCTCATTAAACGAAGTCGGTGGGTTATTGAGTTTCAACTTGTCATGAATAAATACCAGTTGCCCCACACCCCAAGGTGCTTCTAAGCCTTCTGTAGGTTCAGAAAAATCAACGTCTATCGGCAATGTTTTGTCGACATATTGCCAATTAGGTAGGCGAGTTGTAAATGGACCAAACAGCAATTGATTGTCTTTCATTGATTTGAAGTTTTCGCCATTGATCCAAACCATATCAACGCTACCACCACTGTTTTTTCCTGCGGCTTTTTCAGCAATTAGGCGGCTGGTGGTTTCAGCAATATCCGTAACTTTAACGTGTTGCAGTGTGACGCCGTATTGAGATTGAAGCTGGCTATTCGCCCATTGGATATAGCGGTTAATTTCTTGGCTGCCTCCCCAAGCGTGGAAGTATACCGTTTGTCCTTTTGCTTGTTCGATCGTTTGCTGCCAAGTATCAGTTGCGAATGATGAAAAAGACACGATTAATGTTGAAAGTAAAGTGATCAGCCTTGTCATAATGGTCCCTGTTAGTTGGTTGTTGCTATCGGCCATTGAGTTAGACCGGAACAATTCACTTATTCATTCATTATGACTGAAAAAAGATAGGTTTATTATATATTTGAGGTAAAAGTGGATGGATCGTGTAAAAAGTGAGTCGCAATAAGTAAAAAAGCAGCCCGAAAGGCTGCTTCTAAAATAGGATGACTTGACGCGTCGAATTAGTTTTTCCAATCGCTCAATTTGAACGTAAGCGTGTGAACGTCGTTTTTCAGTACCATTGAATCATTGGTCAATGTCATGTCACTCCAGTCAGAGAGTGTTTGAGAAAATGCTTGTTCAACGTCCATCACATCGCCGACACACATTTTCATGGTCATGCCCATCTTTTCAATGCGGAACTGGTTGTCTTTTAGTTCAGCTTGACCAAAGAAGTTATTACAGCCCGCGTTACCATTCGCTGTCATCTTTTCGCCAACCTCTAGGCGAGGAGCTTGCTGGCGGCCTTCTAGTACAATATCTTTACCGTCAATGCTAACCAACTCCCAGTTGTGGTGTTGGAGATCCTGAGCTGTAATTTGTTTCACATCGTCACCATTGCTTGCACATGCGGTTACTACAACAGGTAGGGTAATTGCTGCAAGTAACATTTTTGGACTAAGCTTCATAATAAATCAACTCCAATAAGTAGATAATAAGCCTTTTAGCTTCGGCTTTGATGGTTTCAGTATAATTAATAAAACACTGTTTTTGTCAGAGGAGAGTCATAGTTTGGTCTAAATCACATATTGGAACTTATTGATAAACATCCAATTATAGATGCCGTAGAGTGTAATTTGTGCTTTTTAGCAAATGGGTGACCGTTTGGAACAGTTAGAGTTTTTTGTCGTACCAAGTCCTTGCGTAGGCGTATGCACAGTAGATGAAAAAGGCTACTGCAAAGGGTGTATGCGTAAAAGAGAAGAGCGCTTTAATTGGTTAACCATGACGCCCGCCCAGCAACTGCATGTCATCAAGCTATGCCGACAGCGATACCTGAGAAAAATCAAACGAGATTCAGTAGATCGCATCGATCAAGATAGTACGGATAGCCCTCAACAAGATCTTTTTTAAAATCAAATACTTTACAGTTTTGTTCTTTCCCGCTATACCTTTAGTATCGTGTACTGTATTTAAAGGTGTAGTATGGATATACGAAATCAAATACCCAACCCTTGTATAGGCTATTGTCAAGTTGACACAAAAGGTTTCTGTTTAGGCTGTGGCAGAAGCCGTGAAGAACGTTATCTTTGGTACCAACTGACCGAGACAGAACAAAGAGAGATTTTACTAAGAGTGTGCGTACAATCTCTCTATCCCGTTAAATAGACGCCTACTTACTTTAAGCCCCATCGGTCGCTAACCCATCCTCCGGCGTGCTCATCAAAATGGCTACCAGAGAAACGATGGTTAGCTTCGGTATGCTTTTCGCAAGAGGGTTGATCGTCGATCAAATGCTGAATATAACTTGCCATTGGATCACCGCTTTTCAGCCGGTCTTGCCTGGTGGCAACTTCTTTAATCAACTGAAGACGGTATGAGTTACTAGCACGTTTCATGCGGTGATCCTCCTTGGTTATGACACTAATATGAAAAGTTAGAAGTGGATGTTTCCAGCGTCAATCTAATTTGATTATTTTTTGTTCTATTTTAGTTTTTTAAGAACTCTGTTCCAGTTATGAAACCATGATCAAAATGGGCTATTGCATTGAAATTAGAAGGGGAGTCGCACGGAGACTAAAAAAGGGTAGTGAAATAAAAAATTCACATAAATTTATTGCGACTTTACTTTGTGATCATTTGCTACTAAGGCCTAGTTGGGGAACAAAAAAACCAGTCGTATATTACGACTGGTTTGAGATGAAGATTGGAGTGTTACTTAGCGAAGTTCACGATTGGGAAACAAGGTAGGAAGCCGTTATCAGCACAGTTGATTAGGCCGATTTGAACCCCTTCAATTTTACTTGTCTTGTTGAACACGCCTACTTGAACGGTTGACTCGCTCGACAGGTTAACCGCCCCCACGTCGACCATGGTGTCGCCTTCAGAGTAGTTAACAAAACTCACGTTTGCGCCATTCACGTTGTTGGTGATGTTAACCGCACCAAGGTTAACCCCGGTAGTTAACCCTTCATTCCAGTTGAATAGACCAAGAGAGGCGCCGGTCATTTCTTGATTCACTTTTGAAGCGCCTAAAAATAGGCCAAAGTTAACACCTGTTGTTGTATTGGTCTCAGACATACCGACAATCGCAAAGTCGACACCTTTCACTTGGTCTACTTTACCGTGTAGAGCTGCGAGACGAACGCCAGAAACTTGTGAGTTATCTGGTGCATTAAAATCATTGATAGAAGAGAACATCACTGGGGATGAAGCAACAGCGAAAGAAGAGGCGAACGCTGTAGAGATTGCCACTGCAGTAAGAATTTTTTTCATAATAACTCCAAGTATTAGCTGTGTATCCAGATTAAAGACCAATGTGTATCCGCATTAGCCTACTTTGTAAGCATAGTCAGTATGTTAAGACTGCGTGAAATATGATCTGTGTGACTATATTATTGAACTTGTTGTACAGCAATCCATTGAGTTTGGGGGATGAAAAAACCTCGCATAAGCGAGGCTTTGAATTTGTATACACAGCTGCGGTTAGCGTTTGGCGTTCAAACAGCGTTCATGCGTGACAATCTCGTCTGCAATCAACTGGCCTCGGCTGTTACGCATTTTAATCCGATAACTCAATCCAACCTCTAAGTTAGCTTTGGTGTCGGCAACAGTACAATACGTGTTGATGCTGTTGTTCATGACCTGCGTGGCAGGCTTTGCACCGAGGGCATCAGCGTTGTAAACCATCATAATCTCAACGGTTGAACCATTAGAATTTGCGCGCATTATTGAAAGCGGCCCCGCTTCTAGCGGAAGCTTAGACGCCAGTAGATTAGCGCGAGTATTCGCCAACAGCGAGAGTTGACGCTCTTTCTCGGCTGAAGCAGAAGAGCATCCAGCAACAACCAGTGCGACCATTAAGATCGAGAGAGTTTTAAACACAGATGGCATAATTAGAAGACTTTCTTAAAAGGTTTAACAATAACCTTTTCGTATACACCAGCTTCAATGTACGGATCAGCATCAGCCCACTCTTGCGCTTGTTGCAAAGAATCAAACTCTGCAATAACGGTGGAACCAGTAAAACCAGCTTCACCAGGGTTGTCAGAATCAATGGCAGGCATAGGCCCCGCCGTTAGCAAACGACCTTCATCTTGCAGTGCCTGTAAACGCTCTAGGTGAGCAGGGCGGACACTCAGTCGTTTTTCTAATGAGTTCTCTACGTCTTGTGAAAAGATGACATACCACATGTACAGATATCCTTATATCGATGATGTAACCGTTGGTGGTTACTCTACCTTAAATACTGGTTTTTAAAAGTATTGATTTGGTGTTATTTCGTCTATGCCATGAACTTATTGTATTGGTCGAGGTTTGCCATCTGCGTCAATAGCGACATAGTTAAATGTGGCGTCACAAACCATAAAGCGATCTTCAAGACCGTGCTCTTTTACTGGTTTCACCCACACCTCTAAGTCGATACTCATTGATGTACGACCAATACGTGTACATTCACCGTAACAGCAAACCACATCTCCAACACGAACAGGTTTCTTAAAAGTGATGCTAGAGACGGATACTGTCACGATTCGACCTGAAGAAATTTCCTTGGCGAGAATCCCTCCGGCAAGGTCAAGTTGAGACATAATCCAACCGCCGAAAATGTCGCCATTGGCATTGGTATCGGCTGGCATGGCAAGGGTTCTAAGTAGGAGCTGACCTTTTGGTGTATTAATTTCTTGGCTCATTTTGACATCCACTACAAACGACACAGCGACCAAAGTGGTCGCTGTAAAAGAGGTATTGTAACAAAACTATTCACTTATTCGCCAGCGCTCGCCTCGTTGTTCTCTTTTGGTAAATGCTTGTAGATATAGAGCCCGGTCACTAGGGTGAACGCAAACGTGGCAGCGAGTAAGCCAAACACCTTAAAGTTTACCCAGATATCCAATGGTAACTGAAATGCGACATAGATGTTTAAAGCGGCACAGAAAGAGAAAAAGGCAACCCATGCCCAAGTGACCTTAGCCCACAAAGGTTCAGGAAGAGAAATTTCTTTGCCCAGAATCCCTTTGATCGCAGACTTGCCTAAGAGGTGGCTGACGGCAAGACCAATAGCAAACACCATGTAGACAATGGTCACTTTCCACTTAATGAAATTGTCATCGTGTAAGAAAATTGTCATTCCACCGAATACGGCAACCATCAAGAAGGTGATGAACTGCATTTTCTCGATTTTCTTATAGATCATATAGGTCAAAGCAATTTGAACCGCGGAAGCAATGATCAGCGCCCCTGTTGCGACGTAAATATCAAACAGCTTATACAAAGCGAAAAAGATAATTAGGGGGATGAAGTCGATGAGTTGTTTCATTGGCATGGTCTTTTGTGTAACAAGAAGCCCTCAGTCTAACCAAATCTCTGGTTAAGACAAAGGGCTTAATGGCAAACTCGGGTTTCTCTACTAACAGCAAGGTACGGAGATTAGGCTATGTAACGCTTGTAATCTTCGAGATAACCTTCGCTACGCAAACTGTCTACCGTAAATTGCAACTCTTCGTCACTCATAGCAAAACAACTGGATTTGCCTGTCATGCCGTTGAGGTATTCGTGGTACTCAAGCTCGGTAAAGTGGCCAATACGGTCCACGAGCAGAGTCTTGATTCCGTGATGAATCAGACGATAGTAGGTGTGACGCTGAACTTCCATAACAGTACCTCTTACATCAGCGCAAAGACGAATCTTTGCCGCTTTTACTTCGTTGTTCGAAAGGAAGCATAATCGGTGCCACTTGATGTTCAAATTAATCACAACACGATGATTGGTGCCGTTAGCCGTTAATAGAGATGGATACCACTGCTGAAAATTGGTTCGCGGTACGGTTTCAGATATGCAAAATGCGAGTCGAATTGAGAGCAGAATTGCCAATTGTTTGACAGGCGCATCTGCTCTTTTGCTATACAGTGGCTACGAATGAATTTCTTGTCCTAGAGTCGACTTCAGAATGGTATCGAGTGCGTCTTTGGTTGTTGGTTTTGATAGGCGTCCATCCATAAGCTCGCTCATCCTTTGCACATCTTTTTCTCCGGATTCACCAGAAAGAGCAATGATAGGGATAGCTGGATATGACTGACGTATAATGCTTGCTGCTTCAAAACCATCCATAACCGGCATCTGAATATCCATAAACACCAGATCAATGGGATTGCTTTGGATGATCTCGATTGCGACTTTGCCGTTGTTAGCAAGCACAACACCATAGCCAAGCTGCTCCAAATAGAGCTTAACGAGTGTCCGCTGAATCTCTTTGTCATCCACGACCAAAATCATATGTGATGACTTAGCAACAAAACCTAGCTCACCTTTTGCCACTTCAGGATTAATGGGTGGGGCAAAATCGATCGCCGTTGGAGCGATAGGTGACGTTTTTATTTCATCAAGTCGTACACTAGAAGAAGGGAAGGTCAGAGTAAATTCTGTAAATTCGCCTGGTAGAGAATGACAACTTATTCCACCCCCAAAGGACGTCATGACGCGTTGACAGTAGCCTAAACCTAGCCCACTACCACCACTCTTATTGTGGCTGAAAAAGTCATCGAAAATACGTGAGAGTAAAACCTGAGGAATACCAGGGCCAGAGTCACGGAAGATGACATGATTTTCATATAGGCCGACTTCCGTACGGATTTCGATCCTGCTTTTTGGGTACGAATCAAAATAGTAGATAGCATTGCGTAATAGGTTGAACAGCACAAAATTAAACAGGGTATCGTTGATCTTAACGACAAAGTCATTCTCAAGGTTCAGCTCTATCCGATTAAATTCATCTTCGCTCTCAAAGCCATATTGATTGATCGCACTATGAATGGCGTGACGAATAGAGGTCGCTTCCGATGGCTCTTGATCGAGAGATGAGCTATTGACCTCCCGCAGAATGATGTCAATCAGTTGCCTGCCGCGACGAATCGCTTGCTTGCCACTATGAACATGACGAAACAGATCATTCTGATCTTTGATGTTATTCAGTTTGCTTTCCAGAGATTCAAACTCATATTGTACTTGTGCGAGAGGATTTCTCATCTCATGGGCGATAGAGTTAGCAAGTGCTTGTGACTGTCTAACTTTACGCTCATAGTTTATGTGCACTTGAACTTTTTTCAGTACCCTCTCCAGCGCTCGCAGCTCTTCGAATGAGAAATTAACGTCACCTTGTTTATGACTTGAGACTAAAACGTGAGAGAGTTTGTTCTTACCTTCGTAAATCGGCAAGACCAATGCTGAATCCATCTGATTCATATTGGTATGCAAATTGGAAAGCTCGGCGTCACTGGTTTGTTCTATTGCGTCTTCCAACTCGTCGATCACCAAAGGCGTCGAATGATTTTCAAAGTACGTGCGATAGAGACTGGCCCCTTGATAGTCATCGAGTAATTTCAGCTTGTCACTTGGCACACCAAGGTAGCTAGCCAATGCTTCGATCGCTTTCGATGGTGAGTTTTGAAACTCTTCTTCTAAATGGGCAATTTTATCTGTAGGGGGCGTAGATGAACCGTACAGAACGAAGCTGAGACAACTTCTCATCACTTGAGACGCGTATGGCCATGAAATACCAATAGTGATCAGCAAAGTAATCACCGTAGCGGTGCTGAGATAGTCGAGGGGCTTAAACAGCGCGATAACTCCCGTGTAAGCCGCAGCAGTAAGCAGTAAAGAGCAAGCAACCAAACACAGGTAGCGAAAACTGTAAAAACGAGAGGCCAGTATCGCATAGCCCATAAATAGCATTTCACTGACTGATAATGCAGGCGGCAGCCAAGTCAAGGAGAAGTCATTAAAGAAGTAAGTGAAACCCAACTGTATGACCGCGGTAGAGGCCATGAAAATGGTCATTCCGAGGATCATGTAGTTAATCCGAGTGCGACGGATGCGGTTACTTGATTGCTTGATGGATAATAGATTGGCAAACGTTAAAGCAAACAGCAGAGTCAAACCAATGAAGAATGGTTGAGTATAATGGCCAAATTCAAGTACAAATCGGCTTGGCCCCTCTATCGTCACACCTAAGATAGTCAACCCGGGAATAAGGTTTACCACAGTACACATCACAATAATTGTGATGGCGAAGGCGAGCTGCCACAGACTGGTATGGCTGTCTGTGTAATGCGCTCTCAGTTTTGCAGAAAAAAAGTAGGCAGAGCCAAAGGCCAGCAGCGCGGACAAGTTAGCAATTATGGCCATTGTAATGGCACTTTTTGCTCCCCAATCGGGCAACAAGCCAGTATGGAAATAGGCGTTGCTGCAAATCCAGACAAACAAGCCCAATGTGTAGGACACATAGTAGAGATACTGCTTGATGCTAGAAAAGCCATGTTTTTTCGCCAGCGTTGAACAGAAATAGCCTGCCCAGACAAAAACCAGTAGTGCCGTTAGTATTAACACCACTGCCTTTGGATAAAGTAGATGAGTGGTTAAGTAACTAAGCATAGTGAGGTTTGTGTCCATGATTTCGATATTTTTTTAACTGACGGATGGTGAGTTTTTTGTAGCTTTTATAGCTCGCTCTCGCTAGCTCTTGGTTGAGTGGTTGGATAAACCACAGTCCTTTATAGGTAGCAAACTCTGAACTAGAAACGTGGCTCGTACTGAGCTGACTGAACACCGTTTCGCCTAAGCTCAAATAGTACTGAATCATTAAAGGTTGCTCAATCACAACAAATGCAATTTTATAGCGGAGTGAGAACAACTGTTCCATTAAACGCTTCTGAGCCAAATAGAGATAGAAAATCATCTGAGACTGATTGCCGCTAACGGTAAGACGGATGATTTCACAACACTGTTGGTGTGACACTATCTTCTGCCACAACGAGTTTTCAAAATGGGCGGATGAATGCCTTGGAATGTCTTGATTGTCTAACAAACCGTGCTCACTAAGTTGGTCGACGGTTTTTTTTGTTGCAAGCAATTGCCAACTATCGGTTTGAAAAAATGGGGAAAAGTAGAGCCACTGTTCAGCCTGTGTATGGTGATTTATTTTGGCGCTGGCGACGATCAGTGCGCTATCTGAATCTGCGACTTGAGTTGCCAAAATGAAATGCGTTCCGCAGCTTGATTGATTGATCTCATAAAGCATTTCATACCATTTATGTTGCCAGACAAAGGTCGAAAGGTTAATCAATACAATGGCATCGGGCAGTGTAAGAGCGTGTTGGCAGTGCAAGGTATAATAGTGCTTTTTGTGCTGCTCAATACAGTCGATCACACTGTCAAAATAGTCTGCTTCGTTGTGAGAGAGATTACGCTGTCTCTGGTCAAGAGCGGAATCATTTAGTGAGTGGTAGCCTTTTTTGAGTTTCCAAATCTTATATCCGCACCAAGCTTGTGCCCAGTCATCAAACAGAAAAAGCGCATCTTGCTCAATTTGATGCCACTCTTTTGTACCAATACTCAGGGGGCGCTTTAGCTCCGCGTAATAAAATGGAGACATCAGCTTTGTCGCGATGTTTTTGTCCTGCAATGTCGGATCACTTTCGCAGACTAGACGTAGGCGTTCATTGAGTACTTGTTGGAAAAACAAGTCACTGTTATCGCCAAATAACCGATCTATTTGCGTAAATAAAGCGTATGCGTCGTGCGCGACTCCTGATGAGGCAGGAGCAGGGATGTTTGTGTTAGCCATAGACGTTTGTCGTATATTTTTGTTTTTAGATGGCTAGTATTAATACAGATGAGTATGTGTGCAACTAAATTGATATAAATAATTCATATTTAACTTGATAATTAATCAAATAGTTGATGTTGAGCACATTAGTATTAGATTAAATAGCAAGCCAATGAGGCTAATGGCGCGCAGTTAAAGCACCCTATAACAAAGCATATTGTATGGTAACAAGGCTCATTCTCTATGCTTGTAGGATTTTAAGACCGATTGCACCATTTTTCTTATCCACATCAATGCTAGAAGGGAAGTGCGTCCATCAAATCAAAGTCTAAGAATAAAAAAAGCCGCTTTGTTTCATGCGGCTTACTCTATTAATGGTTAAACACTAGTTGAAATTAACCCTTCTTACATGCAAAGAAACCATGGTAGTAACTGTTGGCTGCAGGAGTGAACGTTGGGTTAGCGTTTAATGCGGTTAAGATACCCACAATACCATTGCCCCCAGGGATTGCATTACTCCACCATGTATTTAAAATAGCAGTATCTTTGGTCCAATAACCAGTAGAGCCTGGCCAAGATTGATTAAACGTTTGACTACTCGCAAAAGCAAGCATTTCACTTTCTGTCATTGGTTTAGCAGCTTCACCGATCGCATCACAGTATGCCTCCAGAAGATTGTTGTTTCCTCGTGCTCTTGGGGCATAAACATATCGCTTGGTTTTACCATTATGCGTGACAGATTCAATTTTCTTCATTGTTTCGCTAGGGAATAGCGCTGAAAACTGTTCCGGCGATGGCGGATAAAAATAAACCGTATCATTCGTCTCGATATCACTATCTCGCACTAATCTTTCATCACACTCGGGAGTAAAGTAGCCAACGGTGGCGTCAGTCAATACCACCGACGAACACAAACCGAGTAGTTCAACGTTATTGGTCTTTAAATCTGTAGTAAATGCACGTTCATGTTCAAATGTAGCATAACTAGGCGTCAGCTCTTCCAATTGTGCTGTGGTTAGCGCGGTATTTCCATTAAACAAGGCTCGAAGGATACCTACTGGTTTAGGTCCAGCTGAAGCATTTACCGGCCCTTTGTAAGTAAAAGTCGCTTTGGTATTTACTGTAGTCGCAGAATCAAGAATAAAATCGTCGGTAAACTGATTGCTGAAGTCCCAATATTCCTCGAAGTTTAGTACATTGCTTCTCGTCATACGTTGACGAATATTGGGTACAACTGTAAGTTCATTAGAACATTCCATATTTACATTATCGATGTTACAAAGTTTGATGGTTTTACCACGCAACTTGTGACTCGGAGCAAAAAATAGGTTGTCTGACTGTACTTGTCCACTACTATCAATCCACGCGAACTGGTTCACGCTTCCATCATCGTTATACTTTTTAATCGGGCCATTCTCTGGGCTAGATAGAATAGGTATGCCTACTGGTGTTTCCTCTCTAGACCCCAAATAGCTCTCAATTTCCATCGCGGCATATGATAGCGAAGACGACATGACTAACGACGTCACGATGCTTAACTTAAATATTTTTATTGTCATATTAGATAATTCCCTTGGTTATAAAATAATATTGTTTATCTATATTTCAGCTAAAAAGTTCCTTCAGCACTTAAATATTAATAACTTAAGCGTTATTAGTGCATGGGAAATATCCTTTGGCTATGTGGGAAAAATCTGACTTATATGTATGTTGACTCGTGATCACACTATTTTTATGATTTGTAACTTTATCCACTTTAAACTCAATTAAATTTGACATTAAATGTAGGCCCAGTTTATTCTAATTTTGTTTTCAGCCCTAAACCACCTACTTCAGTAGGTGGTTATCATTCAGTGAGGCTTTGCCTGTAGTTCTACCCATGTTAA